>RECT01000222.1 GCA_007693875.1 Spirulina sp. DLM2.Bin59 | reverse complement strand
GCTGAGGCCAGACTTTCTCGACCCCAGTGAGCTCAGCGATAACCTGTGATGGCCAAAAGGCGGTTCTTTGGTTTGGGCTGCCTCCCCCTGTTGGCGCATTTGATTCGCCAACGCCGTCAACCGTTCCCCATAGGTGTTGGGGGTTGCTTCGAGATCCTGAGCGCGATCGAGATACCACCGCACCAACTCGTTATAGGTGACAGTCCGTAACCACAATTGCACCTGTTTATGGGCCACTAAGGGAGAACTACCCAGGGTTAAGCGGCGATAGAATTCAATCATGAACAGGTTGCGGGCCTGGGGATCCACTTCCCAAAGGGGATGAAGCACATAGGTCACGCCCTGACTGAGCAACGCCGTCACGCCGCTAACGTGATCCGGTTGATAGGTGGGGTAGGGGGTGGTGGATTGTTCGGGATAGGCAAAGCTGATTAACTCGCAATCCGACAAAGATAGGGAACCCAGATCCGCAAACGTCAGCTTATTCTGCTCCCCAAAGGCCAAAAACGATTGGGAGGGCTGTTTGGCATTTTGGACAATGGGGCTGAAACAATGCCAATAGCGATAGCCTGTCCCCAGGGCCTGGCGACTGCTGGCGAGGCTGGTGACATTGGTATTCAACCGCTGCACCTTGGCAAATTGATGGCCAATCATCACTGACTCCAAGGCAACATCAAGATGTTGATCCAGGTTTGCCTCCAAACACAGCAAAGACATGGCGGTGAGTTCTGGGGTGGGAACATCCGCTAACCCCAGGGAGAGCCAATCTTCATCGGCTTCTGACTGCAACCAAGGATCGGCGGCGGGGGTCGCTGGGGGCGATGCCTCTGGATGGGGGAGGCTGGAGGGTTGGGCGAGGCGGAGGCTGGGGAGGTAGCTGGTGGTGAATTGGTCGGGGAAGAGGGCATGGAGGGGGACGCAGTGGAGGGCTTGGTGGGGAACCAAGATGAGATGGTTAATGGCCCGCTCCTTGAGGATTTCCAGGATCTCACCAATACCCAAAATTTGATTCAATTCCCGCAGGTGATGGGGAATTTCTTTGCGGACGGTATCACTATCTTGGTTTTGCCAGGTTTGGAACCAGTCATGGAAGGCTGCGCTGCGGGCTTGGGCCGTGGGGGCGGTAGGGTTGTCCGGTGTTGCTTCGCTGCTCTTGGGGGGACTGGTGGTGAGTTGGCCCTGATGTTCTTCTAAACCCAAGAGTTCTAACAGAATGGCGAGGGAAGCCTCACTGTTTTGTTTGGCTAACTCCACTCGCGATCGCAGGGCGGGACTGAGCACCACATTCAGCACCACATTGGGGGTATGGCCCAACACCAATGGCTCGGCGGTTTGGGCGGTGATGATAAACGTGGTTAATCCGGCGGGACTGCAATGCCAGTATAAAATTGCTGTTTTTTCGTCTAAACGCCGCTGAATTTCCGGCCACCGCAGACTTCCTTCCTGGAGGGGGAGCCGTTCCCAAAGCCAGGCGATCGCAAAATTCCGCCCCAATTCCGATAATTCCAAGGCCGCCGCCAGTTCTCCGGCCTGGATCGTCGCATCCACATAGAGATGATTGAGGGTAGCCATGGTTAAGGCCAGTTGCCGCTTTTGTCCCCAAGGTAGATTGGCCTGATCGCTGAGGGTTTGGAACAGTTCCCGGCCGGCGCGATAGGTGGCTTGGGCTTGGGGGAATTCCTCTAGGCTTAATGCCGTGAGCATTTTGCTCTGGAGCAGTTCTAAATAGGCACGGGGGGATTGCTGCGGATCGAGGATGTCTAAACCCGCTTGGTAATGGTCGAGGGCTTGCCGCCATTGTTTGCCAGGCTCTTCCGCCGTGGCGTTGTGGTAGGCTCGGCCCAGTTGTTGCTGAATGCGCGCCCAGGCCTCCGGGTATTGTTGGGGGGAAATCTGGTTTAGACCATATTGGAGGGTGGCCAGTTGGCCCGCATGGCCCCGCTGGTTTAAGGCGGGTTGGGCTTGGGCAACACTGCTGAGGGAACTGAGGAGGAGATCAGCCCGGGGGGATGTTTGGGCGGCTTCACTCCGTCCCTGCCAAGCTTGCCAACGGTGGGTTTGCAGTTGGATGGCTCGGTCAAAGGAGGCGATCGCCTCCTCCACCCGCCCCAGGGCCATCAGCGTTTGGGCCCGATTCACCCAAGGGATGGGAATATTCGGTTCCAATTGCAACGTGTGATCATAGCAATCCAGAGCTTCAGGATAGTTGCGTTGGGCTTCGAGGGCTTCCCCCAAACCATGCCAGGCGAGGGCAAAGTTAGCATCCAACTCCACAGCACGGCGGTAGGCGGCGATCGCCTCCACTTCCCAACCCAAGGCCGCCAAAGCCTGGCCCCGATTACACCACACCGTTGCATCTTCGGGATGCTGTTCTAAAATCAGGTCATAAACACTGATGGCTTGGGCATAGCCCCCCGCTGCCGCCAAGGCTTCCCCCTGTTGGCGCAGTAAAAGGGGATCATTGGGCTTGAGGCTCAGGGCGCGGGCATAGCTGCTCACCGCTTCATCGTAGCGACCGAGGGCCGTCAGGGCCAGGGCCCGCTGTTGCCAGAGATCCAGGTCATCGACCTTAAATTGCAAAGCGCCATCATAACTGGCTAGGGCTTCATCGTAGCGCCCCAATTGGCTGAGGGCTTGACCTCGGTTGAGCCAGGCCTTGGGAAAATCCTTTTTCAATTCAATGGCGCGGTCATAGGCAGCGATCGCCCCCTCCATGTCCCCCACCTGATCCAGGCTATTACCCCGACTGAACCAAGCCTTGGGGAAATCTGGCCGGACTTCAATCACCCGGTCATAGGCGGCGATCGCCTCCCGATGGCGGCCCAACTCATCTAAGGCCAGCCCCTTGTTATACCAAGCCTTATGAAAATCTGGTTTTAGTTCAACGGCTTTGGTATAGGAGGCGATCGCCTCCTCATAACGCTTAAGATTCTTCAACCCCAGGCCCCGATACCCCCAAGCCTGGTAATAATCTGGCTTCAACTGAATCGCCCGATCCCAACAGGTAATCGCCGCCTCAAACCGTCCCGCCTCATAGGCCTGGACACCCTCATTAAACACCTGCTCCGCCGCCGTATTCCCCACCACCGGCTCATCCACCGGCACCGGCGTTGGCACAGCAGCAGCAGCATTGCGCTCATTGATCTGCCGCACCAACTCCTGAATAATTTCCTGGGGATCCTGAGTATCCAAACCCAACCGTTGCGCCACCTGTTGCACCAAATTCTTATCCCCCTGCAACCGCACCAGCAGCTCATCCAGGGTAATCGCCGTGGGATCAGTCTGGGCAACCACCGCCTCTAAGGGCGGAGATTCAATGCCCGAGGCATCCAATTCCACCGGCACTGGTGGCACTGGCTCCTCTCCCGGTGGGGGGGCGGGCTGGGGTTTTTCCTCATACTGCCAAGTGTCCGTGTCTTCCGTCCGCTCCCGTGCCAACAGGAGGCGACCAATACCGCTGGCGGTTTCCCCCAATTGTTTTAAATCCGGTAAACTCCGGGTTTGCTCTCCCAACGCCACCATCCGCCGCGCTAGGGTGGTGTTAGGAGCCGATGACGCGAGAATTTTGGCGCCATAGCGTTGGAGCCATTCACCCCATTGGGCGATCGTCCCTCGGGGACTCAAGGTTTCAAAAAAACGTTGGATCCGTACCGGTTGCCAACCGTGGGCAATCCCTTCGAGAAGTTGGGTGAAGAGGAATTCATAGTCGCGATCGCTCAGAGGTTGATTGGGTTCTGCCATGTCCGAGGTCACGGGGTCTGTCGCCGCCCCAGGCGTAGATCCAGTATTAATCCGTTTTGAAAGTGTTTTCAGCCATTGCTGCAACATGGGTATTTTTCCTCTTGGCCCTTATCCACTGGGAATTGATTCCTTGCCAGCCTCCTGGCATTGGGTTGCCTACTGCCCAAAAATGACATCGGTGTGCGCGTAGGTTAATCTCAATCACTCAGCAATTATAGGCTAGTTACCTGTGGGAATTGAGCCGGATTATTTTGATCTTAGCCCAGGGGGCAGATCTTCCGGTGAACAGACGTGGGAAGATGGGAAACACCGCTGAAAATTCCCCGCTTTGCCTATGCTTGCCGCTGGATTTCCCGATGTTGTGGCCACAACACCCTACACCCTCACTCCCCCATGGCGCGATCGCCTCGCTCAACTTCACCTCAACCCAGAGCAGTTACTCTTTCCCCAAACCCCTCAAGCCATCGCAGCGATCGCCCACCATTGCCACACCCACGGCCAAACCTATCGCCCCTGCGGAGCCGGCACCAAACTCACCTGGGGGGGCCAGGGGGCTGCCCTCGATTATCTCCTCAGCACCACCGCCCTCAATGGAATCATTGACCATGCCGTTGGCGATTTAACCATCACCGTTGCCGCCGGGGCCACCCTCGCCGCCGTCCAAGCCTACCTCGCCCCCACGGGCCAATTTCTCCCCCTTGATCCCAGCTACCCCCAAGATGCCACCCTCGGGGGAATTGTGGCCACGGGAGATGCGGGGAGTTGGCGGCATCGCTACGGTGGTCTGCGGGATCTCCTTTTGGGGATCAGTTTTGTGCGGGCGGATGGGACGGCGGCAAAGGCGGGGGGGCGGGTGGTGAAGAATGTGGCCGGTTATGATTTGATGAAATTGCTCACAGGTTCCTTTGGCACCTTGGCAACCATTACAGAACTAACGTTCCGCACTTACCCTCGGCCAGATCTGACCACAACGCAGATTTACACCGGCACCCGAGAGGCGATCGCCACCGCCGCTGGCCCCCTCCTCAAAACCGCTCCGGTACGGTGGGATCTCTGTAATCGCGAGTTATTGAAAGCTCTAGGCTTGCCGGGGGATTTGGGGATGATCGTGGAATTTGCTGGCATTGAGGCCACCGTGGCGGTGCAATGTCGCCAGGGGGAGGCCATCGCCCAAGCCGCCGGTTTAACCGTAATTCCTCGCGAAGATCACCTCTGGGCCAGGGTGGGGGAGCAGTTGCGACCGGCCGGGGAGGCCATCCTCGGGCGTTTTGGCGTATTACCCGCCGCCCTGGGGGAACTCCTCACCACCGCTCCGCCGGGAACCCTGGCCCTGGGCCATCGCCAAAGTGGTTTAGGGCAATTCCGTTGCACCCATTTGCCCCCCCTGGATCAACTGCGCCGTTTCCGCCGTCGCTGCGAACAAAATCAAGGTTTTCTGACGCTCCTCACCGCCCCGCCGGCCATCAAAGCTCAGTTTGAACCCTGGGGCTATCCCGGCAATGCGCTGGGCCTAATGCGGGCGGTGAAAGCCCAATTCGACCCGCAACATATCTTGAGTCCGGGCATTTTCGTTGGCAATCTTTAGGGCCATATTTAGGGAAGTGGGCCGTGGAAATCTCACACCTCTCTGCGCAGGGCCACATGACTGAGGATTTGCTGGCTAATCACCGACGGGGCCGCTGTGCCGTCGAAGGGGAGGAGTTTGCCCCGTGAGCCGTAATATTCGAGGATGGGGGGGATTTGGGCTTGGAAGTTGTTGATCCGACGATGGATGATTTCCGGGGTGTCATCGGAGCGCGATCGCCGCAGGGAGCGTTCCAGCATTATGGCTGGGCTGACCTCCAGATAAATTGCATAGTCCACACAATGATTAAAATCATCAAGGACAAAATCCAATTCTTCCGCTTGGACGGTGGTGCGGGGATAACCTTCGAGAATCCAACCTGCTTCTAAGTGGGGTTGGAGCAAGCCGAGGCGAATTAATTGCACCATCAGATCATCGGGGACGAGTTCGCCTTTGGCAAAGTAGGGTTGGGCTTTTGTGCCGAGAAATGTGTTGTTGGCGATCGCCTCCCGCAGAATATCACCAACGGAAATGCCCACAACCCCCAACGGTTTTTGAATCACCGCCAACTGTGTTCCTTTGCCGGAACCCGGCCCCCCTAGAATAATCAGTCTCACGCGCCTTATTTTCCATCACTTCACTTCCTCTACTGTAGCGGTTTCCGGGGAGGTTGAAGCTTATCGGGGGCTTTCTGCTTCACTCCCGTCCGGGCGGGTTGAACGGGGGGAATCTGGCAAGGGCCGCAGGGCCCCGGCTTGGCAATCCCGTAACCAGAGGGTAATGGCCTGACCGATGATCCCATTACTGGTTTCCCGGGGGGGCATGGGTTCCGCCTGGGGATCGCCCTCACCAAAGCGAGTGAAGAGATAAACCATGGCCCAACCGGCATCGGTGGGGGTGAGGAAAAGCCAATGGTAATGTTGGCGGGTGAGGGCGCGATCGCCGGTGAATTGCTGCTCTAGGGTGGTGAAAAATACCTGCCGGGTTTCCCCATCCTCATTCCCCCCAAGGGAGAGGGGTTGAAAGTCTGCCCGGCCCGCCAGTTGTACATAGGTGAGGTAATCCCGCCCGGAGCGCGATCGCTGCATCACCCGATTGGCATAGCTGGGGATGTCGCTCAACAGTCTAGTTGTGAGGGGTTCAAAATCTTGGGAACAAGCTTGGGCGGGGAGGGTGAACAGGAACGTGAAAAGGATCCCCCCCAACCCCGCTTTAAAAAAATGCGCCCTCATCCCCCAGCCCCTTCTCCCAAGGGAGGGGAGCCGGAGAGCCGAATACTTCCCCCTCTCCCATTTTTGGGAGAGGGGGACTGAGGGGGTGAGGGTCTCGGGGGCGGTAAGCTGGCGCATTTAGAGGAGGGAGGTGAGGAGTTGATAAATAAGCCGGAAGAGGGCGGTGATTAAAACGACGATCGCCGCTGCGAACACCGCCAGAAATAGATAGCCCATTAAGCCACTTAAACCCAATCCCCCCAACACTGCCCCTAGGGCTTCACTGCGATTCAACCAGGGCACGAAATTGAGCAACACCACCGTAATCACCGCCAAAATCGCAAAATCCCACTTTTCTAAAAGGCGGCGAAATTGAGAGTAGATTAATCCCCCCATGGCCATCCCCCAGAGGCCGATGCTAATTGGGTTAATGGCATCGATCAAACTGACGATGATCATGAACAGCAACGCCCCCTCAAACCCCGTAAAGGCGGAACTGGCTAGAGCTTCGATTAAACCAAAGGGGGCGCGGGAGCCTCGGCGACTGGATTGGGGAACGGGGGCCGGTGGGGGGCCGGGTTGGGCGATGGGCGGAGGTGGTGGGGGGGCAGGTTGGGCAGCGGCCGCCGGAGGAGGGGGGGGCGGGGGAGCCGGTTGGGCAGCGGCCTTCGGTTTAGCGGTAAGGAAGGGCAACACATCCCCAGCGGATTGGAAGCGATCCTTGGGGGTGGGGCGCATCATTTTATCGAGGATGAGGGCGAGGCGATCGCTCGCCTGGGGGGCAAAGCCCCGCCAATTCCAATTATTGTTATAGGGATCAAACAAATCTTCTGAGGATTTCCCCGTTAACAGCACCAAACAGGTGGCCCCCAAAGCATAGAGATCCGTTGAGGGATACACCTGGGAACCCTGCATCTGTTCCGGGGGGGCAAACCCCATGGAATAGATCCCTGTAGAGCGATTTTGCGCCCCCCCAGCCGCCGCCGCTGCTGCTGTACTGGCCACCTGCTTCACCGCTCCAAAATCCAGCAAAAACAGCCGCCCCTGTTTACTGCGCATAATGTTTGAGGGTTTAATATCCCGATGGATCACATCACGGCTATGGATAAACGCCAACACCCCCAAAATTTCCCGTAAAACCTCCACCACTTCCCCCTCACTAAAGGGGCCACGGGCCGCTAACTCCTGCTCTAGATCCTGGCCATCAATGAACTCCTGCACCAGATAGAAAAACTGTTCATCCTGATTGCCTTGGCGGTTCGGTGTCACCAGGGGGAAAAAGGCAAAGGAATCGGGAATCTGCCGATGTTCTCGCCCCAAATCCTCCAAAACCGCCGCCTCCCGTTCAAAGAGGCCTTGGGCGATCGCCAACTGTTGGGGGGAAAGATTGCCAGCGGGCTGGAATTGCTTCACCACACATTGCCGTAACGAGGTGGTATAGCGATCGCAGGCCAAAAACGCCGCCCCAAACCCCCCCTGACCCAAAAGCTTCACCGGCAAATAACGCCCCCCTAAAATCAACGGCATCCCGCATTGTGTACAGAATTTTTGCTGAGTTGTTTTAAGCCGATTGGGATCATCAAGATCAGGGAAATGATTCCGTGATCCACAACTAGGACGAGTACAAAGGATTTCCATGCGCCGGGCAAAAAATGGGGTATGAATCGAATTCCCGACCACCGGGAAACTTCCTCTCTAGCCTAGCGACCCAAGGGGGAATGTTCAATATTGCGTCAATCCTTCGTCTCCACCGTCAAGGGAGGCACAGGATCTAAATCCGCCTTGGGATCCGCGTCAAACAGCGAAAAATTGGCATGGGTGGAAAATTCCGGCAAAATTTCCTTCACAAAAGCATCCGCCGCCTTAGAGCGATAGCGGCTAGGGTTGACAATCACCGCTAACGTCCGCCGCACCACAATGTTATCGATCGCCGTCTGATGTAACACCTTCATCTGCAATTCCTTCTCAATGGCGGAGATCGAGACAAAAGCCGCCCCTAGCCCTGATTGCACCGCGTTTTTAATCGCCTCAATGGAGTTCAGTTCCATTTCCACCTTGAGGCGCTTCGGGTCAAGATCCGCCCGACTCAGCACCTGATCAATCACTTTGCGGATCGTCGATTGGGAATCCAGGGCGATGAAATTGAGCTTATAGAGGTCTTCCCGTTGAATCGTCCCCACTTTGGCCAGGGGATGATCCACCGGCAGAATCAACGCCAGTTCATCATCGGCATAGGGGCGCACCCGCAGCACATCCTGCAATTCCGCCGGCACTTCACCGCCAATAATCGCCAAATCCACCTGGCCATTGGCCACACTCCAGGAGGTGCGCCGCGTGGAATGGACTTGTAATTGCACGGAAACATCGGGGTAAACTTGGCGAAACCGGCCGATCATCCGGGGCAGCAGGTAGGTTCCGGTGGTTTGGGATGCGCCGACGATCAGCGTCCCCCCCTGGAGGTTTTGGAGGTCTTCAATGGCGCGACAGGTTTCTTGGCAGAGGCTAAGAATTTTTTCCCCATAGTTAAGCAATAAATGCCCGGCTTCGGTCATTTGGGCCCGGCGGCCCCCCCGATCAAAGAGGGGCACATCCATCTGCCGTTCCAGGTTTTGCACTTGCAAACTGACGGCAGGCTGGGAAACATAGAGACTATCAGCGGCACGCTTAAAGCTCCCTTCTGTGGCGATCGCCTTGAGAATGCGTAGTTGATCCAGCGTGAACGGAATTTCAGACATATTCACAGCAGCGTGAGGAAAAGCAAGGGAGCCACAGGACTCAAGGGCAGTTTTGAGCGAATTCCTTTAGGGAATTTCTGGGTTACATCGGGGGATTTCCCCTAGTGAAAGACAGTATCACAACTGGGGATCAACCGCCTTGACTCTGATTCCTCATCCTTAACAAACCGTTGCAATCCACCGCTACAATGAGAAGATTAAGAAATATTAACTATGCCGATGACGGATTTTTCTTGGTGGACAACGAGCCATACTGTGATGTTAAGCCTCCTCTTGGGCTTTGCCGTTGCCCATAGTGGTCTGGCGGCTTTGCGCCCTTGGGGGGAAGGGAAAATCGGCCCTCGCCTCTATCGTGTTCTCTTTGCGTTGGTGAGCATTCCCTTTGCCACGGTGTTAATTATCTACTTCTTTAACCATCGCTATGATGGGGCCCTGTTGTGGCATTGGCAGGAAGTCGCGGGGGTGAAGCCGACGGTGTGGGTGCTCAGTGCCATTTCCTTTTTGTTCCTCTATCCCGCCACATTTAACCTCTTGGAGATTGCGGCGATCACCCGTCCCGAGGTGCATCTCTTTGAAACCGGCATCATCCGCATCACCCGCCATCCCCAAATGGTGGGGCAGATTATTTGGTGTGTGGCCCATACCCTTTGGCTGGGAACCACCTTCACCCTCGTGACTTCTTTGGGGTTAATTGCCCATCATCTTTTTGCCGTCTGGCATGGCGATCGCCGCCTCGCCGCCAAATACGGCGAAGCCTTCACCGCCGCCAAAGCCCGCACCGCCATCCTCCCCTTCCGCGCCGTCCTTGATGGTCGCCAAACCCTCGTCTGGGGGGAATTTCTCCGCCCGGCTTACGCGGGGGTAGTCCTCTTTATCCTCCTGCTTTGGTGGGGCCACCCCTGGCTGATGACCGTCACCGCCCGCGTCCCCTGGTGACGCCGAACCCTGAAGCGGATGATCCCCCCGGCTACGCCGACCCCCTTTTTAAGGGGGTTGAATGCAAAAAACCCCCCTTTTTAAGGGGGGCAGGGGGGATCTCCCCGAACCACTGCGATATAATTTGTAACAAAGTCTAAACTGATCCCCCCCCCAGGAGCGCTCCGGTTACCCGTGCTTTCTTTGTTGGCCGCGCCCTTGCCAC
>RECT01000152.1 GCA_007693875.1 Spirulina sp. DLM2.Bin59 | reverse complement strand
ACTAAAACACTCTACCCCTAGTGCCTGTAAGCCCTCAGCTAAGTTAACAGACAGGTGATGATAACGGGGTTTGATTAGGTAAAAGAAGACACGACGTGGCAACATAACAAATTAGGAAATGGGAATGATGGGCAACGATTGAAGCATCGGGAGGACGATCACTTGGGAATCATCACAATTGAGGGCAATTCGCCCCTGAATTTGGGGTAATAACACTGACCATTGCACCGGGTGAAGCGGGGGAAGAGTGGCGACCGCTAAATGTTCATTCAAATCTACTGACTCCATCATCATTAAATTAAATACAATTCCTGTCAAAATAGTATTAACTTCTTCTGAATTAAATCCCGCCGTATAAAATAACAGCGTGATCGGGATCTGTTGTTGGGCAAGGGTTTTCAAAATCGGGTTGAGGGCTTGATTTAAAACCTCTTCAGATTGTGACCAATCGGGGGTCAGAAGATAGTTTGTCGTGCTTAAATCTCCCAGGGGTAAACTGGCATTCACTAAGGCCTTTTCCACCGTCGTCGCCATTTGTTGCCAGGAGAATTTTTGGGACTGTTGGAATCCTGCCACCTGAAGGCTTTGGCGTAATCCCGGTTTTTGCACATCACAGAGGGCATCGAGGAGGGCGCGATCGTCATCGGGATTGACATAGATCGCCGCTTCCCCCGCCACCTCCGGCAGGGAGGCCATGGGCGTGGTAATCACGGGGCAACCACAGGCCAAAGCCTCTAACACCGGCAGGCCGAACCCTTCATAATGGGAGGGATAGACAAGGGCGATCGCCCCCCCCATGGCCAGGCGCAAATCCTCATCGCTTAATTGCAACGTGTGGATCGTTGTACCGGGGACGAGCGATCGCAATCCCTCCTCCAATAACCCCTGATTGCCGGTGCAAACTAAATCAAACCCTGACCGGCTCGGCAACTGACCAAAGGCCCGGAAAAAGAGCTGGGCATTTTTATAGCCCGTTCCCGGCGCACAGAGGAGGAAATAGGGGCGATGAATGCCGTATTTTTGGCGAAATCGCTCCAATTCGGGGGGGGTAGCGGGGGAAAAGATCTGATCAACGCCGCAATGGGCAACGGTGCGGGGCTTCGTTTTCGTATCCGGGAAGCATTGCACCAAATCATTTAAGGTATTTTGCGAAATACCGATAAAGGCTTGAGCCTGGGCAATGGCGTGGTGTTTATCCTGCCACATCGGTTCATCAAAATCCGCCCCCAACCGTTCTGGAATCATGTCATAGGCCATGAACACCGAGGGCGTTGTTAGGGGAGTGGTGTAGTAGGTGGAGATAAATAACGATGCACCCACCTGCTCGCAAACATCCTGCAACATGGCCCGGTCTTGCTCCAGATTTTGATAATCATGGAGGGGGATCACCTGGGATTGAATGCCGCTAATTTTGGGAGCCGTTCCCCCCCGATCCAACAGTAAAATTGATTGCGCAAAGCCGCTTTTCACCCAAGCGGTGAGGAGCGATCGCCACACCCGTGCAATCCCCGTCCGGTAATACTGAAAAAAGATGCCATCAATTACAATAATTAAGGGGGGATCATGGGGCTGAACAGCTCCAGCATGGCCAGCGGGTGCAAAGGTTTCCACGGGTCCTGAAGCCATGGGCAAAACCACACGAAACGGGGAGCCATTGTGTAACATTTGCGCCTTGAGCAAACTGGGCATCAGCTTTAAAGTCGCTGCGGCTAATTGTTGCGCTTGGCCAGTATCCCCCCATGCCTGGGCCCATTGTGCCAAAGCCAGCCAATGGAGCCAATCATTCCCCGGTCGGGCGTTGGCATCATCTTTGCCAAACCAAACGCCAGTATCATCAATTTGACGCAAAGCAAAAAGGATTTCCCGTTGGGCTTCAAATTCATGAATTGCTTGGGCGCAACCCTCCCAATAGCCATAGTCATCAATTTGAATAACCCCTTGGGGAACCACTAAATCATAATAATTGGTAAAAATATCCCGGGTGGATTCATACCAATCGCCATCGGCATGGAGAAGGGCGATCGCCTCAATTTCATCCCGATACTGGGGCAATGTATCCGCAAATAAACCAGCTACCGGGACAACATAATCCCCGACCCCCAAATGCTCACACACTACCGCCAAGTTTTCGGCAATGGGAGCCTGTAAAGTTCCAGCGCCAAAACCCGTTGCATTGGCCTCAATTCCTTCATGCTTATCTGCATCACAGGGTTCAGGCATGCCTGCAAAGGTATCAAAAGCGTAGACTTTCCGAGGTCTTAAGGAATAACGCGCCACCACTGCGGCTAACAGTGCCGTTGCACCACCGCGCCAAGCTCCACATTCAACAATATTCCCCGGTATATCGTCTAAACAGATCGTCTTAGCTAGGGTGTAAAGGGATAGCAATCGGGCATCGCTTAACATCGTGTAAGGACGTACCGCAGCTAAAAGTTCTCGAAATTCTTGACCGATGTAGGGGGGATGGTTGCCATTGCTGTTATGGGCAAGGGCTTGATGGTAGAGGCTGGCTTGGCATTGCTCAGGATTGCCTGTCCCGGCGAGGGCAGCAAGGGCGCGATGGGCAAGGCGTGAGGTGGGATGGAGTGGGAGCAGTTGGTTAAATAGGTTTTGGGCGATCGCCTTGTCCCCGGCGGCTAAAGCGGTGGCCGCTTGTTGATTGAGGGTCTGAATCTGTTGCTTTTGCTCAACGGTGAGGTACTCAGGACTAGGGGAAGGGGTCGGATCGATCGCCTGTAAGGCGGTGAGAATTTTCTCGATCAATGAATTTTCCATCTGTGGCGACAGGGTTGGCCCCGTTGGCTCTGTTTGCCCGCTGACGGTGTAGCCTTGGAGGTGTTCGGGGAGGAGCCAATCAATGGCGGGATCGGGTTCGTGGGGGATGGGTTGAACATTGCCCCGCCAGGCGATGCCCATGATTTGCATGGTTTGGTAAATCAGGGTTTGCCAACCGCGATCGCGCAAATAATGTAACCCCTCCGCTACCGCTGGGGAGGCGAGATCATGGAAAACAATCAGCGCATCGGGTTCAGCAAAGGGTTCACAGGCGATGGCATCCTTCAGGGGCCCCGGTGCTTCATGATCGCCATCAATAAACAGTAACGACCAGCGGCGCTGTTCCCGTTGGGCCAGCTCCTCCACCGCTTGGGGACTATAGCCAGGAATTAAATTCACCCGCTCCCTAACCCCTGCCGCTGTTAAGGATTGGGACACCGACCCCATCCCGGCAGGTTCCGCCAGGATCGGATCAATCACATCCAACTCCACCCCCGCCAGGGCCAAATGACAGGCCGACCACCCCATCCAACAGCCAATTTCTAAGGCCCGTTTCCCGGCAAATTGTCGGGCTAAATTGTAGAGAATATGAGCCTCATCGCGGCTGAGAAAACCAATGGTAGGCTGGCGGCCATCCACATACCAATGATGGGGAATTTCGCGCCGCAGGTAGGGCCAATGACAGGTTTTCGGATTGCCAATCACCATATTTGGAAAAGCGGCATCGGGATGCACCGGCTTTAATCCCGGCGAAATGTAGTCGTGGGGCGTTTTGAGGGTTTGCTGAATCACGGCGAGGGTCTCCTGTAACATCCGGGCTTCGGTGAAATGGGCGGCGGCGCGGCCTTGGCAGGCTTGGCCAATTTCGGCCCGTAAACCGGGGTTTTCAGCCCAAGCTATCAGGGTTTGCACCAAATCCGCGACGGTTTGGGCGGGGTTCTGCTTGGGATCCGCTAACAGTTGCCCGGTATTGCCCAACTGTTCAGGAATGCCACTCACCGCCGTAGCTGCCACCGGCAACCCCTTGGCCATGGCTTCCATCACCCCAATGGGCATCCCTTCCAATTGGGAGGGAAAAACGAAAATATCAGCGGCGTTGAGCCAGTCGGCAACGTTGGGGATTTGCCCTAAGAATTTAACGTGATCTGTGGCTGCCAATTCCTTTAAAGCAGCTTTTAGCTCCGTTTCTAACTGGGGTTCAAAAAAGCTGCCCCCGGCCCAAACAAAATAGAGTTTTTCCCAAAGGGGATGGGTGCAAAGTTGGCGAATCGCTTCAAGTTGGAATTGATAGCCTTTGCGGGATTCAATGCGGGCGGCGGTGAAGCAAACCACGGCATCCTCAGGAATACCCTGTTCGGCCCGGAGGTGCGATCGCATCTCTGCATCGATGGGCGTAAAGTAGGCCGGCGGCCGGCCGTAGTGGATTACCTGGCCGCGACCGGGGGCAAGGCGGAAAAACTGCCGCAACAGTTGCAAATTATCCTGGGAAACAGCGATCACCCCTTGGGCGTGGGTGTAATGGTGGGCGAGGCTGTCGAGATAGGCGGCGTTGGCTGCCGCTAAATGGGGTTCTACTAACCCCTCGATGATCAGGTAGGGAATCCCCTGCTCAAGGGCGATCGCCTTGAGGGTGAAGTTGGCAAAGGGGCTGGTATTGCTGCATAGGATCAAATCCGGCTGGCTCACTTGCAGCCATTGCCGTAGACTCTCCACATCTTGATCATTGATCAGGGTGATTTCTACTTCGGGATAGCGATCGCGGATCACATCCGTATCCATCGGCTCCCCATACTGGCCATAGGTGACTGTAAACCCCGCTTCCAGCAATCCCCCTAAAAGGGCGTGGTTATATTGCGCCACCCCCCCCACACCGGGGTCAGGGCTGGCGAGGAGAATGCGGAGAGATGCATTATTCATTGGTGGATTCCTGATGATCATTTTCCAGGAATGTTTTGAGCTGATCCAGTTGATCCTTTAATTCCTGATCGTCGGGGTTGAGGGCGACCAACTTTTCAAAGGGTGCGATCGCCCCCTCATAGTCTTCCGTTTGGATATGGATGGCGGCGATCGCCTGGATATAATCCTGATTTTCCGGTTCCAGTTCACTGAGCTTCTGTAAGGGAGGGAGCGCCTCCTTGAGCTTACCCAATTCAATACGGGTTTTGACTAACCCCTCTAGGGCAATGGGGTTTTCTGGCTCCCGTTCCAGCACTGACACATAGCCCGCCTCTTGGGATTCCAAAAAGACGGTTTGAGCATCATCTTCCGGGGTCTCCTCTGATGATGCTGAGGAAGAAGGGGGGGGAGTACTGGTCATCATTGAAAGACCCATCACCGCCGTCCCCCCCAGGAAAGCCACCCCAGAGAGGATAATTAACACTCGTTGCACAATGCCGCGCTCTTGGCTCATAGGTTTGGAAAAACTGGAAAATACCGAGCAGCCCTAGAGTTAGACTACCCCAGTTCCCATCTTAAGCGATCGCCCCAACCCCGGCCGATGGGGCCACCACCATAAAATAGTGATGCAACCCTAACCCCATGGCAAAACCCCAAAGGCTCACCAAGCCAATCACCGCAAAGGCCGGCCATTCCCCATAATCCAACCGCTGCAACTCAATGCGCGTCAAGGCCCCCGCCGCCAGCAGCACCAACACCCGCGTAAAATAGGTAAACCAAGTCCCCGCCACCACCACCGCAAAGGCAAGGATAATCACCGACACAAAGGCCCGGGAATCGGAACGAATCACCCCCATCATCACCCGCCGCACCATACTACTGGGGGCAGTGAACACCAAGGCGACGAGGATAATGCAGCAGGCGGCCAAGGCCCAAAACAACAATCGCGATGTGGTGCTGGCGAAATTCCAGCCAAATACCGCGTAAATTAGCCAGAGCAAAATCAGGGAAAGGGCTGGCAAGCGCATTGTTGGTGAGGTGGGCGATGCCCACCCTAGGACTTGTGGGAGTAGTGGTAGGGCGGGCCATGCCCGCTAAAGAGCCTAGACTTCTGAGGGAGCCGTAGCCAGTTGGAAGCCCATGGCTTTCTTTTTCATCGTTTGAAAAATATTGTAAAAACCATTGGCCCGAGAAGGGGTGAGGCTGACATTAAGGCCCATCCTTTCGATGAAATCTGGCTCAACGGCCAAAATTTCCGTCGGGGTGAGGTCGTTCAAGCCCTCAATCAACAATGCCACCAACCCCTTCACCAGTTGGGCATCGGAATCGCCGTGATAGGTAATTTTTTCGCCATCAAAATCGGCGGTGATGTAGACCTGGGAAACACAGCCATGGACACGGTTTTCCGGAGTTTTGGCGGCCTCATCCATGGCATCGAGTTTATTGGCATACCAGAGCAACTGTTGATAACGTTGCTTGGGGTCAGGGCGGCGTTGGAACCGTTGAACGATTTTTTCTAACGTAGGGGGGAGGGAAGCGGCCATGGGCAAGCAGAGAGTGTCAACAGTTTTGATTCTAACAAGCCCTAGTCCTGGGGCGCGGCATTTTTGGGGAGGGGGCGGTTTTTCGATGGAGCGTAAAACTTGAAGTGATTGAGGGCGGCGGCGGCGGTCTGCACCACACCAGCATCCTGATCCTTAAGGCTTTGGGTTAACCAAGGGATGACGCGATCGCTCTTCACCTGGCTTAACCCCACAATGGCCGCCTGCCGTACTTGGGGATCGGCATCCTGACTGAGGCAGGCGAGATGGTTGAGCCAAGGCTCCGAGGCGGCCCGGCGAGGCGCAGCGGCGGCCAATTCCCCTAAATAGGTCGCAACGTCAAGGCGGGACTGGGGATCGCTTTGGGCGAGGGCGGCGTTGAGATCCCCCGGGGCCAGGGTGAGGGGTTGAACGGTTGTGGATTGAGGGGACGGAATAGGTGCGGATAGGGCGGCAGGCGGCGCAGTAACGGGTTGAAAAGCAGCTAAATCCTCTTGGTGGCGAGCCTTCAGTGCGGCTAAAGCAGCCTGATGTTCCCGTTGGAGTTGGGCGATCGCCCCTTGATGTGCCTGGGTTAACCCCGTAATCTGCCCCTCATACCGCTGGGATACGGCCTTGATCTCACCTTCGATATGGGATTGCTGGCCCGATTTCACCGATTCCACGGCGGTTTTGATCTGCAATTCATAGTCCTGGGCCATGGTTTGCCGTAGGCTATTGAGTTCGTAACGATGGCGGATTTCCAATTGCTCCAACCCCTTCCGATTCCGCCACACACAGACGACCGTCGTAGCGGTAACACCGACTATCAAACCACCAATAAATTCCATAGCAACTTTAACCGGGCAAGATCACCCTACATCCTACGGCAAAACCTCAAAAATTCAACCCACTGGTTGCTAAAATCTTCAGGTTTCTATCATATTCGCGTCAACTTGCCATAATATTGTTGGAATTCTCAACAAATCCTGAGCCAACCTGATGATCACCAATCCCCATGCTGCCGATCTTGCTCACCATGTTGTCATCGTGGGGGGCGGCTTTGGTGGCCTCTATGCGGCTAAAGCCCTGGGTAAATCCCCTGTGCGGGTCACGCTCATTGATAAGCGCAACTTCCACCTGTTTCAACCACTTCTCTACCAAGTGGCCACCGGCACCGTTTCCCCCGCCGATATTTCCTCCCCCCTGCGGTTGGTGTTGAAGAAGCAAAAAAATGTTCAGGTGATCCTCGATGAAGTGACGGATATTAACCCCGACGCGAAAACCGTCCATCTCAAGGATGGAGATTTGCAATACGATAGCCTGATTGTGGCAACGGGGGTGAGTCATCACTATTTTGGCAATGACCAATGGGAGTCCCAAGCACCGGGATTGAAGACGGTGGAGGATGCCCTGGAAATCCGGCGGCGGATCTTTTTGGCCTTTGAGGCGGCGGAAAAGGAGAGCGACCCGGTGAAGCGGCGGGCGTGGTTGACCTTTGCGATTGTTGGGGGTGGGCCGACGGGGGTGGAATTGGCGGGGGCGATCGCCGAAATTGCCCACAGTGCCTTGAAGCAGGATTTCCGCACCATTGACACCACCCAAACGCAAATTTTGCTGATTGAAGGGTTAGATCGCATCCTCCCCCCCTACCCCCCGGAACTTTCCGCCAAGGCCCAAAAATCCCTGGAAAAATTGGGGGTGACGGTGCAAACGCAATCGATGGTGACGGCGGTGGAGCCGGGCTGCGTGCAAATTCGCCAGGGGGAAACGGCCCTAACCCTAGAGACGCGCACCGTGTTGTGGGCCGCAGGGGTGAAGGCTTCCCACTTGGGGGCAGTGTTGCGCGATCGCGCTGGGGCTGAGTTGGATCGGGCCGGTCGGGTGATTGTGGAGCCGGATCTCAGCTTGGCCCAATACCCCGATATTTTTGTGATTGGGGATTTAGCCCATTATGGGCATCAAGGTGATCCGCGTGAGCGAACTCATCGTCCTCTCCCTGGCATTGCTCCGGTGGCGATGCAGCAGGGGCAATATATGGCGAAACTCATTCCCGCCCGTTTAGCGGGGAAAACCACCGGTAACTTCCACTATCTGGACTTGGGTAAATTAGCCGTGATTGGCCAAAATGCCGCTGTGGTGGATTTAGGAATTATTCAGTTTTCCGGGTTTATTGCCTGGTTAATTTGGGTGTTTGCCCATATTTACTACCTGATCGAGTTTGATAATAAATTCGTTGTCATGTTCCAATGGGGTTGGAATTATTTCACCCGTGGCCGAGGCGCAAGGCTAATTACCGGTGAAAGTGTTTTGCCCCTGATTCGAGAACTGGAACCCCCGGAGCGGGCCAGAGTTTCCTAGGGGCGCAAAAATGAAAATTTAACCTTTCGCCCTGACATCAACCCCAAAATCCCATGATTGCTATCCCCCATTATCTCAGTCCTGTTGAATATTTAGCCCTCGATCGCCAAAACCCGATCCGCCATGAATACCGTGGTGGTTTGGTCTATGCCATGGCAGGGGGGAGCGATCGCCATTCCCGCATTGCCGTCAATCTCTTGAGTTTGCTCAATCCTCACCTTGACAATACCCCCTGCCGCCTCTACAACGGTGATGTTAAAGTGAATTATCAAGATGAGTTTTATTACTACCCCGATGCTTTCGTGACCTGCGATCCCAGAGATCGCCAAGACCGCTACATTAAACGGCATCCTAAATTCATTGCAGAAGTCCTCTCCGAAAGCACCCAAGCTTTCGACCGCGACCTCAAATTTACCGATTATCAAAACCTGGAAAGTCTTGAAGAATATGTGCTGATCTCCCAAGATGGCCAGCGGGTTGAATGCCGTCGTCGTACAGCCGCCCAAACTTGGGAAACGGTGATCTATGGGGAGGGCGATCGCCCCACGTTCACCAGTCTTAACCTCGAATTTCCCATCGAACAACTCTATCGCGGTCTAGATTAATATCGGATTCTAGCTTAAATTGTTAACAGGCGATGCTCCAACAAACTTCACCTACGGTTGAGAATAATGTTAAGTGCAGATGCACTCAGTTTGCAAGAATTTATAGATCGTGAATCTTTGCCCCTGGCGACTTTACATGGTGCTATTTTTGAGTTTTTGCGCGATCGCCAAGATTTGGAAGAATTTGGCAATTGATCTATAGCAATTTCTAGAGCCATGCGGTACAAAGATCCCCCTCAATCCCCCTTTAAAAGGGGGAAGTAGAGTTCTCATGAGTCGCGAAAACGCTATACAGTAATTTATCTTTTTTGATTAAAAGAGTCTTGAATATCTCAGGTGATAACCTGAATTTTTGAAAAAGTAGAATCCCCAATGTAGGGGCGAAAAATTTTTCGCCCCAAGCATATTTGCTATCCAATCTAGCCCATTTCGCCGTACCTTCTGAAAACCTAGCAGAACGATACCATGGGATTTTTAAGATGAAAGCTAACCGAAGCGGTAGCCGAAGCCCCGCACCGTGATCAGGTATTTGGGTTTACTGGGGTCAGGTTCTAACTTTTCCCGGAGCCAGCGGATATGGACATCGACGGTTTTGGTATCACCGAGGAAATCCATCCCCCAGATTTGTTCGATTAATTGTTCCCGTGACCAAACTCGGCGGGGCGAACTCATGAACAATTCCAACAGCCGGAATTCTTTGGGAGAAAGGTTAATTTCAACCCCATCGACGGTGACGCGGCATTCCTCCGGAAAGAGCGTGATCCCCTCAAACTGCAACACCGAAACGGCGGGCGCACTGGAGAAACTTTGACGACGGAGCAGGGCACGACAGCGGGCAATCAGTTCCCGCATACTAAAGGGCTTGGTGAGGTAATCATCGGCCCCGACCTCTAGCCCCAAGACGCGATCGGTTTCGCTGGCCTTGGCACTGAGGATCAAAATCGGGATCGTATCCCCTTGATAACGCAGCAACCGACAGAGATCTAAACCATTCACCTGGGGCAACATCAAGTCCAGGATGACCAAATCAAAGGCCAGTTGCAAGCTCATTTGTGATTCTTTGAGCAAGTTCAAGGCGACGCGCCCATCCGTTGCGGTGACAACGTGGTAGCCCTGCTCTTGGAGCGCAAGGCTAACCATCTCTCGAATCAAGTCTTCATCCTCAACAACCAGAACGCGGGTAGTGGTCGTAAATTCTGGGGTTGTGCGGCTCTTTGGTATATCGAGCGACAGCATAAATATCACAATTAGTGCTTATAACCACAGGTATACAAT
>RECT01000219.1 GCA_007693875.1 Spirulina sp. DLM2.Bin59 | reverse complement strand
GACAGCGAAACCATTGGGCGGGTTGCTCGGCGAGGATGGGGCACAAGGGGGCGATCGCCCCTCTAATTTTCGCCTCCTCCCCCTGGGCATCCAGGGGCGCATCCAAGTCTGAAAGGGTATGACTCCCTTGACCCAATAAAATTCGCCCATCTGGAAACTGGGCAATGCCGGGATCGAGGATGGCGGGGCTGATTTCTACACCGGGCTGATCCCAAGCGGCTTCACGGTCGGGGTCGGTGGCATTGGCTTGGAGGTGGGAGCGTTGCAAGAGGGCGGTGATGATCAAGTGGTGAAATTTGAGGTGAGGATCGCCGTGAAGTTCGAGGCCGGTGGCGTGGGTGAAGTAAATGGGCAGATGCAGGTCCAAATCCCGCAGTAGGGAGCGGCTCCAGGCTCCGGCACAGAGGGTAATGTGGCCGGATTGGTAGGTGGCTTGGCTTTTGGCCACTTGGGTGGTTACGCCCAGGAGACGCTCCCCTGACCGTTCCCAAGCTTGTACCGGTTCGGCGCGGATCGTTCCCCCGAGGCGGACAAAGGCGGCACGGTAGGCGGCGGTGGTGCGGATTGGGTTGATTTGGGCGTGGGGGATCCGTAAGGCTCCGGACAGGGCTTTGGGGTTGAGGAGGGGTTCAGCGGCGGCCACCGCTGCGGGGGTGAGGAGTTCTAATGTATCGGTAAATTGGCGATATTCGGCGGCGATCGCCTCCGGATCGGTAGCGGCGGGAATCGTAAACAGCACCGGTAATTCCCGAAATTCCGTCTCTCCCCCCAGTTCCGCCGCCAGTTGACGATGGAGGGCAATGCCTTCAGCACAGAGTTGGCGGGTTAGGGGTGTTGTGCCGGCCCAATAGCCCAGCCCCCCGTAGCTGTAGCGGGTGGCTTGGTAGGGTTGGGGGGTGGGGTCAAGGAGGAGGGTTTTAACCCCCTGTTTCGCCAGTTCATAGGCCAGGGCTGCGCCGGTAATGCCCCCGCCAATGACAATCCAATCGTAATTTTTCGTCATGGTGCTGTCTTCAAGTCTGCCATCCAATATCCTGCCGCCAAACATGGCTCTCCCACTCTAGCCTAGGGAGCACCTAACAAATCTTGAACGGCGGTTTTGAGGTTGGCGATCGCCTCCTGTTGATAGTCCTGGGTTTGCTGCGCTTGGGCCAATAAATCCACCAGGATTTGGCTTTGGCCTTGCAGACTTTGCACCGACTCTTGCAGGGGTTCCACCAATTCCTCATAGAGGTTGACCCGGCCCCAGAGGAGGGCAACGCTGGCCCGGCTTTCTTGCAGTTGATTTTCCAGCGATCGCAACTCATGTTGCTGTTGATCATAGGCGGTGGTCTGCTCCTCCACCCCAGCGGCCAGGGTGGCAATCTCCGCCTCTAGGGTTTGGATTTCCGCCTCTAGGGTGGCAATTTCCCCTTGGCAGGCCTCCTGTTCGCTGGCCAATTGTGCCAGTACCGGCTCCAAATCCACAGCGCCGCCCCCCGCCTCCGGATCAGGGATGCCTTGGCGCTGCCGCAGCACCTTGAGATGTTGGCGTAACGTGGCGCGTTTTTCCGCTAAGGTTCGCCGCTGTCCCACCAGAGTTTCATCCAACAATTTGCGCTGTTCCTGTTCATCGGCTAACTCCTGTTCCAGGGCCGAAGCATCATAAACATTAGCGGCTTTCAGTTTTTCTTCAATTTCCGTCACCGCCTCCCGTTGGAGTTTCAACTCCTCCTCTTGGCTTTCCACAAACTGGCCGAGGCGATCGAGTTCCCGTTCAAGATCCTCAACAATCTGTTGCAGCGCTCCGATCTCCATCCCTTGGAGCGCCACCACATTTACCCCCGTTTTTTCTTCACCACCATTGCCCCCCTCTACAGGTGCTAAGGCCGTGAGGCTGTCCAGCAAGGCCCCTTGCTGGTTCTGCTGACGAATTAGCGCATCCCTGTGGCCGGTTTTGATCGCCAGTTGATGGCGGCGGTGGGTAAGGTCTTGCTTGGCCTGATCAAGGGCCAAGCGCAGGGATTGCACCTGCTGCTGTTGGGTTTCCCAGGTGGCCACCTGGGCATCCAGTTCGTTTTGTTGCTGTTGGGCATCGGCCTGCTGTTCATCCAATTGCCGCCCATAGTAATCACTATTTTCGGCTTGGGCATTAATGGCCTCAAGGGTGAGGTTGAGGTGTTCTTGCAGGGCCGCCACGGGGAAGGGGATGCTGGTGAGATAATCGGCGAGTTCCTGAATTGCCTGAGTTTTGGCCGGGTCAAGGGCGGCGGCGACGACGGCGGTGGAGCTAGCGGCATCGGCCTGTTGTTCTGCGAGGCGTTGCTGTTCCCCCCGGAGGTGGGCCCAAGCCTGTTCGAGTTCCTGGGTTTTACGTTCAAATTCTTCCCGGATGCGATCAGCCTCGGCTCTGGCTTGTTCCAGATCCTCACTGCTAATCCCCCCAGCCGCCTCTCCCCCCTCCTCATGGAGGTGGTCTAACTGCTCTAACTCTGCCTCTAACTCCATCTCCCGCTTATTCAGTTCCTGAGCTTGAAGCGTCAGGGACTGTTTCCAGCCTTCGATTTCTTCTTCCTGCTCCTTGAGCTTTTCCTGCATTCGGGAATAGCGTTGCAGGTCGCGAATAATCTGAGCAGCGGCGGGTTCCGGTGCGCCCTGGATTTGGCGATTGTTGTTGAGGTTCACCGCCAGGAGTACACCGGACTCAAACTCACCGGCTGCCTCGCAGTCGATCGCCTCATCACCGGGAACGCTGGCCCAACTTTGGTCGTTGCGCTGGCAAGCCAGGAGTTTAAGTTCAGTGGTCATCTTGGCCATGAACCCACCACTTTTCTGCTTTCTTACTTCGGCAAGATACAGCACGCTGACCGTCCTCTTAATGTCTCGTTGACTGAGTGAATCATCACGATGATAGGGTGTGGATTCCATCCACGCAATCCACCTGCACCATGGCGTTGATAAGCGATCGCCCCCAATGGGCAATTTTTACTCCTTCCCCATTGTACTCAGACTCTAGACAATTGGAATCCTTTCAACGCACTCTAAACTAAGAGGGGATTCGCGCCGGGAGCAGCTAGCGGGCGGGCCAAAGGAATGGAAATGATCAGCGCAACGGTACAGGGGACAATCCAAGCGATCGATTTGGGTACAGTCCTCACCTGGATTGCCCAACAACAATGGACGGGAGAATTAACCCTAATGCCCTCAGTGCAAGGGTTAGACAGGACTTCACCGTTGCTGCGCTTTTGGTTCACAACGGGGAAACTCAGCTATGGCGGCCCGGTGGGCCAAGCCGATGGCGATCGCTGTCGCGATTATGGCCTCACCCCTTGGCTCGATTCTACTCTCCCGCCAGGGTATAGCGGCCTGTGGCGGGCGATTTCCTCCGAGGCGATTCCTTGGCCCCAAGTCCGGGGGATCTGGCGGGGGATGATCACGGAAGCCTTGTTTGAGGGCTTCAGTTACCACCAAGGGGCCTTTGCCTTTGTGCCTACGCCGCCCTTGATCCCCAGTTTTGGGGGGTGGGCCGTGGCGCCCCTGCGCAGTGAGGTGATGCGTCAGCGCCAGGCCTGGTTCCGGTTCGCGCCGAGGATTGCCTCTGTCACCCAATGCCCCCAGGTTCTGAATTTGGCAACGGCTGAAGCTGCCTTAGCCCAGACATCCTATGGGGCGATCGCCCTTTGGGCCGATGGCCACACCAGTTTAGCCCAATTGGCCCGTCGGCTAGGGGGGAACTTACTCACCCTGGCCCATTGGGTGGAAGTGGGCTGTCAAGAGGGTTGGTTAACCTTGCCCCCGCCGCCCTCGGTCACAGCCCCAGCCAGTCCCCCCAGCCTTCTTTACATCGGTGATGACCCCCAATTGAGCCAACCCACCGCCCTAGCCTTGCAGGCGGAAGGTTACGAAGTGTGTGTAGAAGCAAATCCCTTCACCGCCCTCAGCTACATTTGTGATAAACTACCAGACTTAATCCTTTGCGACGGGCTGTTCCCCACCCTGAAGGGAGCCACCCTCGTGGCAATGATTCGCCAACTACCCCAGGGCGATCGCCTGCCGATCTTTTTGATCGAAGATCCATCGCCCTCCCCAGTAGACTTCCCCCCCCCGGTGACGCTCATCTTGACCAAACCCTGCCAAACCAGTACGCTTTTGGAGCTACTGCCTCAGCACCTAGCTCCAGAAAAAAGACCCAAGAATTGAACGGAAGCGATTATGATTGGGAAAATCCCCGTTGAGCGTGAACTTAACACCAGATAGGCTAAAGATGGGCGATACTTTAACGTATGAAGCGGCATCAGCCCAAGGACGACCTGACCAAAGGCTGTTACGGGTTTCATCAGGATTAGGTAGGGAGATATGAGTAAAGTTTTGGTGGTCGAAGACAGTTTATCCCAGCGGCAAATGATTTCTGATCTGCTCAAAGACAGCGGATTGACAGTCGAAGTTGCCAGCGACGGCGAGGAAGCCATCGAGTGTATCAAGAAACATGCCCCAGATATTATCGTTCTCGATATCGTCATGCCTCGGATGAATGGCTACGAAGTCTGCCGTCTTCTGAAGAGTAATCCCAAAACTCAAAATGTCCCGGTGGTGATGTGTTCCTCCAAGGGAGAAGAGTTTGATCGCTACTGGGGCATGCGCCAGGGGGCCGATGCCTATATCGCCAAACCCTTCCAGCCCATAGAACTGATTGGCACTGTCAAACAACTGCTGCGGGGGTAGCACCCCGTCAACCGCGAATCATGTCCCAGGGGAAAGATGGTTTGGAATGATGACACACCACGACGCAATAGCGAGGACATCACCTCCGATATTGAAAGTATCGGTACACCGGAGGGGGAATTGCACCTGCGATTTTTTCTGCCCTCGGGCATTGAACTGGCCTTGCCCGCCACCGGGATCCGCGAGGTGATGAACCAAGCACCCGATCGCATCACCCCCATTCCCAATGCTTCTTCCCTGCTGTTGGGGACGATTAATATTCGTGGCCAGGTGATTTGGGTGGCAGACCTGGGGCAGTTTTTGGGGGATCCGGTGGCCTTAAGTACCCAGCGGGCAGAAATTCCGATTATTGCGGTGGAGGATCAAGACATGATCCTTGGTTTAGCGATTAATCAGATTGGCGAAATGGCCTGGCTTGACGGTGATCAACTGGGCCCCACCCTGGGGGTACCGGATAGCATGACGACATTTATTCTGGGAGAATGGAATGCCCCCTACGTCAATCAAAGTCTGCGGCTGTTAGACCCGGTGCGAATTTTGCGCTCGGCGCGGTGGGCTTCTTAACCAGGGATCAGCTAAAACAGAAACAAGATCAATTACGCTTTACCTTAGGGGTGGGTGAGTTGTACAGGCGGGAGAGATGCTATGGCACAAGAGACGGATTATGGACAGGCCTACGGCCAGGCTGAACGGGCCTACGCCCTCGGTCAGTATGAAGAGGCCGCCTCAATTGTTGATCGCCTCGTCATGGAGTACGATGACGACCCTGCGGTGCAACTACTCCGGGGCCACATCTACTGCTATGGCCTCCATGACTATGCCGTCGCCCAGGAACAATACGAGCGGGTCAAGGAACTCACCGATGATGTAGATTTTATTAACTACGCCGATACGGGCATTGAAGATGCGATCGCCGGTCTCAACGATGATGATGGCTACGGCAGCAATGGCAATGGCAGTTACGAAGACTTTGATGATTTTAGCGAAGATACCGACGATTTTGCCCCAGAAACCTTTGCCGCCGATGATGAGTTTGACCCCACCGCCGACGGCCTAGCCTTCAGCGAGGATATTGACCTCGATTTTGACCATAACTTTGATGAGAGCCTCGACTCCACCGACTTTGCCCCTGGGGCGGCGGGTGCCTTTGATATGGAAATTGAGGATTGGGAGGACGATGATGGCGGCAGTGAACCCACTCAATTCCTCGATAACTCTCCCTTCGATGCAATGAATTTCGAGGATAGTCCCGATTTTGACCCGGAAGATCCCGGTGAATCGACATTTGTGATTCCACCCTCCGCCCCAGGGAGCCGGGGCGCGGCCCAGGCCGATTTTGACGACGAACCGGAGGGGGCATTTTTTAGCGAGGGCAATGAGCTGGATGATTTGGACATCGATGATTCTGCCTTTGCGACCACTGATCAGGATTTGCTGGGTGGTGATTATCCCGAAACGCTGTTGATGGCTTCTGGAGATCCCGATGACCCCGATTTCGCCATGGAGGAAGATTTAATCGAACCGGATCACGATTTTGGCGATGATGACCCGGCTCTGGGTGCGGATTTTGCCATGGGAGAGGACCAGTTTGCCTTTGATGATTTTGATGACAATGCCTTTACCGATGACGGGGGCTTTGATGATTTTGGCGATACCACCGTTGGCCCCAGTTCTTTTACCACCGGTAAAGTGCCCGCTGCCGATGGAGAAGCACCCAGTGGGTTTCTCGATGAGTTCCCGGAGGTGTTCAATGATGATCTCTCGGAGTTTGATATGGCGGTGCCGGGGGATCTACCGGAGTCGGCCTTTGGCAACAGTGGCTTTGATGGGAGTGAGGATATCAGTGGTTTTGCCCCCCGCCGGAGCCGGGATGAGGAGGTGGGCGTACCCTCTGCGGCAGAGGTGACTCCGACGAACTTTACGAAGGGGAGCGATCGCGTCCTAGAGCCCACCGTCGAAGGGGAACCGGGCCCCATGGCCTGGTTTGCCAACTTCCCCCTCGCCAAAAAACAATGGGTGACAGCCGTCACCGCCGGGGTGGCCTCGGCCCTTGCCGTTTCCCTGGTTTCCTTTATCAGTTTTACCGGTACCTCTGACGAGGATAAAACCGTCATCATCCCCTATATGATCGGCTGGAATACGTTAATGACGTTGGTGGCCGGCGGCAGTGCGGGGGGGGTGGTGTGGTTCTTGAGTAAGGAAACCTTGCAGCAGATTCACCGCTCCACCACCGATTTACAGACCCAGTTTGAATCGGTCTGTGAGGGTAACTTTAATGCCAAGGCGACCATCTATGCCGAGGATGAGTTTGGCCATTTAGCTGCTGGTTTTAACGAAATGGCACGGGTGATTCTCACCACCACCAGCGAGGCCCAACGGCGGGCAGAGGAAACGGAACAACAAAAAGAAGACCTCCAACGCCAGGTGATTCGTCTCCTCGACGATGTGGAAGGGGCGGCGCGGGGAGATTTAACGGTGCGGGCGGAGGTGACGGCTGACGTATTGGGAGCCGTGGCCGATGCCTTTAACTTAACAATTCAAAACCTGCGGGAAATTGTCCAACAGGTGCGGGCGGCGGCACGGCAGGTGAATAAGAGTTCTTCGGAAAATGAGCAGTTTGCTCGCGGTCTGCAAAGTGATGCGCTGCGCCAGGCGGAGGAATTGGCAGTCACCCTCAATTCCGTGCAGATGATGACGGATTCCATTCGCCGGGTGGCGGAAAATGCCCGAGAAGCGGAGGAAGTGGCGCGGTCGGCGGCGACGGTGGCGGTGAAGGGGGGCGACGCGGTGGAGCATGCCGTGGTGGGGATTGTCCAAATTCGGGAAACGGTGGCGGAAACCACCCGGAAGGTGAAACGGTTGGCGGAATCCTCCCAGGAAATTTCGATGATTGTGGCGGCGATTTCCGGGATTGCCTCCCGTACCAACTTGCTGGCGTTGAACGCTTCCATTGAGGCGGCGCGGGCGGGGGAAGCGGGGCGCGGCTTTGCGATCGTCGCGGATGAGGTGCGGCAGTTGGCGGATCGGTCGGCGAAAGCGTTAAAAGATATTGAACAGATCGTGTTGCAGATCCAAAGTGAGACCAGCTTAGTGATGCAGGCCATGGAGGAGGGGACGCAGCAGGTGATTGATGGGACGAAACGGGCGGAACAGGCGAAGCGATCGCTGGAGGATATTATCCAAGTGTCCAACCGCATTGATGCCCTGGTGCGCTCCATTACCGCCGATACCGTCGAGCAAACGGAAAGCACCCTGGCGGTGGCTCAGGTGATGCAATCCGTCGAACTCACTGCCCAGGAAACCTCTCAGGAATCCCAAAAGGTGGCTTCTTCCCTGCAAAACCTGGTGAGCATTGCCCGGGACCTGCTCACATCGGTGGAGCGGTTCCGCATTGACGACACCGATGCCAACTAAAACGATGAGTGGACTAATGGCGGGACGTTTTGGCCTGCGGGCTTGGGGACAACGACTAATGGCGGCCATTTTTCTCGGGGGCCAGGTGATTTTCCATGTGGCTCAGGTGAAGATTAACCGCCGCAATACCGTGGAGCAATGTTTGGCGGTGGGGCCGGGGTCTTTGATGATTGCCCTGGTGACGGCGGCCTTTGTGGGCATGGTGTTTACGATCCAGGTGGCGCGGGAGTTCCTCTATTTTGGGGCTGGTGGGGCGGTGGGGGGGGTGTTAGCCATTGCCCTCACCCGTGAACTGGCCCCGGTGCTCACCGCCGTCGTTCTCGCCGGTCGGGTGGGTTCCGCCTTTGCTGCTGAAATTGGCACAATGCGCGTTACCGAGCAAATCGATGCCCTGCAAATGCTCAAAACTGACCCCATCGATTATCTGGTGGTTCCTCGGATCGTTGCCTGCTGCCTAATGCTGCCGGTCTTGACCCTGATTTCGCTCCTGGTGGGAATTCTCAGCGGTTTGGTGATCTCCCAAAACCTCTATGGCATCAGTCAAATTGTTTTCCTTGATTCCGTCCGCGCCTTTGTCAGCCTCTGGGATTTAACCAGCGCGATGATTAAGGCCTCCATTTTCGGCGGCTTGGTGGCGATCATCGGCTGTAGTTGGGGGCTAACCACGACGGGGGGAGCGAAGGGGGTGGGGCAATCTACCACCACCGCCGTTGTCACCTCGCTCCTGGCGATTTTCATGGCTAACTTTTTCCTCTCCCTGCTGATGTTCCAAGGTACGGGCAATTCCCTGACGGGTTAATCCCCCAGTTCCAGTTGATTTTGCCGCCAATCCTCTTCAGCCTGGGCCTCCCCTTCCGTTAATTCCGGCGGTTGATGGAGGATGTAGGGGAGGGATGCCCCGGCTAGACCCCGTTGAATCCGTTCGGGGGTTTCGGTGAACACCACGAAGAGGGGATAGATTTTTTCTGACCCTTCACTGAGGACATGCTCATAGCAATGGGGCATGATCCATTCATAATCCTGATCGAGATAGACCTGGGTATGTCGCCACCGCAACAATAGATCGGAAAAATCCTCCTGGGGCCGGTGGATAAACACCAAAATTTCCACCCCCATTTTAATTTTCCATTCTGGGTCACACATGAGGATCGCCAGATCACAGGGGAGGAGATGGGTGGTGCTGGGGGTGTATTGGGTGTCGGCATTGGGTTTGGGGTGACGAATCCGGGCCGCCGGGAGGGGGAGCGTGATCACGCTTTCGTAGGGGCGGCGCATACTGGGGATCATCTCCAAGTAGGGGCGGTGCTCCTTGAGGAGGGCGATCGCTGCATCGCGATTGCTATAGTCCGCCAGCAGCGTTTCATAATAGGAAGGTTTAACCGGCATCAGTGCTAACCCAATTCATCAAAGACAGCAAACATCGGCAAATACATCGAGAGCAAAATCACCCCCACCAATGCCGCCACCCCCACCATCATCAGGGGTTCAATGACGCTGGTTAGGGCCTTCACCGCTTGCTCCACCTCATCTTCATAGAAATCCGCCACTTTCATCATCATCGAATCCAATTCACCGGTTTCTTCGCCAATGCTAATCATCTGGATGGCCAAGGGGGGGAATACATTTTCCTGCTCTAGGGCGACACTGATCATCCCCCCCTGTTGGATTTCCGTCTTCGCCCGCTCAACGGCATTGGCCACCACTTGATTCCCCGCCACATCCCGCACAATATCCATACAGTTGAGGATGGGCACACCGGAGCGGGTCAGCGTCCCGAAAATGCGGCAAAACCGCGCCACGGCGCTTTTGGTATTCAGATCCCCCACTAGGGGTGCTTTGAGGAAAAAGCCGTCAATTTGCAGATGGCCCGCTGGGGTTTTGTAATACCACTTGTAGGCAGTGACCAGACCAAAAATGGAGCCCAACAACACCGGCCAAAACCACCAGTCACTGTCTAACTGACCATCTTTGAACGGGATGAACAGGTCACTCAAAATCAACATGACTTGCGTCAGGAGTGGCAGCGTTGTCCCCAGATCTTGGAAGATGCCTGCAAAAATCGGGATCAGGAAAATCGTCATCGCGAAGAAGACAATCACCGCCAAGGACCCCACCGCCATCGGGTAGGTCATGGCGGATTTAATCTGGTTCGTGAGTCGCTGCATATTTTCCAGCAGTATCGCCAAACGATCCAGAACCTGATCCAAAACCCCCCCAGTTTCCCCCGCATCCACCATGGCAACATACAACTGATCGAAGCATTCGGGGTATTTGCGCATCGCTTCCGATAGCCCCACCCCCGCTTGCACATCGGTGCTAATCCCGATGAG
>RECT01000166.1 GCA_007693875.1 Spirulina sp. DLM2.Bin59 | reverse complement strand
CGCCCCCACCTAAACACAGGCAGCAGACCACACACGTCCCCATTCCCTATTCCCCGTTCCCCGTTCCCTATTCCCCTAACCCAACCGCGTCTCCAAATACTGCCCAATCATCACCTCTTCCCCGGCTCGACCGATAATCGTCTGGCGGGTGCGGTACTGACTGCCGATTAACTTAATTTCTTCCTCAAAACTTGAACCGTTATAGGATGTGCGCAAACAGAGGGTTTTCGGTTCAGGGAAGTGATAGGCCGCCGTCACCGGCTTGGAGGTGGCAAAACCGCGATCGCGCAACAACTTTTCCCCCGCAACGCCGAACACCGTCGAACCCTTGACGGGCTTACGGTTTTGCTGGGGATAGGTGCTTTCCCAAGTCACCTGCGCCCCACAGACGATCGCCTCTGGATCTGGCAAGTCATGCAAACCCGCTAAATGGACTAACTCCGGTGCGCCAGGGGCTAAAAAGGCGATCGCAATCTCACTTTCCACCTCTTGGGTTTCGCCACTGGCTAGGGTGTAGTAGCGGCGTTGTGAATGCCAATTCCCCGCCGTGGCCTCGAAAAATGCGGTGATCTGTTGGACGGCGGGGAGCAAAAATGCTTGGGGTGTTGTCGGCATTATGTCAATCCGTGAAAATGTTTGACCCATATTCGGACGCTTTCGTCAAGAAAAAAGCAGCGTTCGTTACATAACTTTAACATCTTTAGAAAGATTTTGGGTTTCAATCCCGGTTTGGGGGGGTGACATCGGGGAGCGATCGCCCCCAAACGTAGAGCCACGCCAACCCCAAGCTCCCTAAGCCAATTTGCAGGAGGCTAATGATCTGAGCAATGCGCAGCGGCCCAATCATCAAGCTATCGGTTCTCAACCCTTCAATCCAGAACCGGCCCAGGCTGTAGGCGATGAAATAGGTAAAAATCAGCGTTCCCACCTTGAGCCGGCCCGGTTTACGGATTCCCCAAAAAAACAACGCCAGCAACAGCGCAAACACCCCCAAATTCCACAGGGATTCATAGAGGAACGTGGGATGGAAATAGTCAAAATTCACCCATGCCGCTGGCCGGCTGGAGCGGGGAATATAGAGCTTCCAAGGCAGATCCGTGGGGCGGCCAAAGGCTTCAGAGTTGAAGAAATTGCCCCAGCGGCCAATGGCTTGGCCCAAAATCAGCCCCGGAGCAATCAGGTCAATGAGGGGCCAAAATGCCACCTTTTTCAATCGGGTAAACAGGAAAGCCGCCGTTAACCCCCCTAAAATCGCCCCATGGATGGCGATCCCCCCATGCCAAATCGCCAAAATTTCCGCTGGCCGTTGGGCATAGTTCTCCCATTCAAAGGCCACATAGTAAATTCGCGCTCCGGGAATTGCACCAATGATGATCCAAATCACCAGATCTCCCACTAAATCCGGGTCAACGTCCCGCTTTTGGGCCAGCCATTGGGCGAGGGTGACACCCAAAACCACGCCACAGGCAATGAGAAAGCCATACCAACGAACTGCAATGGGGCCGAATTCCAACATGATCGGCCCTGGGGATTGAAATGCCAAAAACATACGCCATAGACTTTGTGATCGGAAACTGGCTAGACTGTTGGCCAGCCTCCCTTGCCATCCAAAGCCTACAATGACCACACCCCTCTCGGAACAGATTCGCCGCTTTTACGACACCACCAGCGGCCTATGGGAAGCCCTTTGGGGCGAGCATATGCACCATGGCTATTATGGCCGGGCGGGACTGTATCGGGGCGATCGCCGCCAAGCCCAAATTGATTTAATCGAAGAACTCCTCTACTGGGGCAAAGTCAAAAACCCGCAACAAATCCTTGATGTGGGCTGTGGCATTGGCGGCAGTACCCTTTATCTGGCCCAAAAATATCAAGCCAAGGCCACGGGCATCACCCTCAGCCCGATCCAAGCGGGCCGGGCAAAGGAGCGGGCGCGGGAGGCGGGGTTAGCACCGCAGGCTCAGTTTCAGGTGGCGGATGCCTTGGCGATGCCTTTCCCGGATCAGAGCTTTGATCTGGTGTGGTCGTTGGAAAGTGGTGAGCACATGCCGGATAAGGAGCAGTTTTTGCAGGAATGTTACCGGGTGCTGAAGCCCGGCGGTAAGTTCCTGATGGCCACCTGGTGCCATCGCCCCATGGATCGCTTTCCCCTCACGGCCCAAGAGCGGGGGCTACTGGCGGAAATTTACCGGGTTTATCATCTCCCCTATGTGTTGGCGTTGCCGGACTATTGGCAGATGGCTCAGGATTTGGGGCTGAAAAATTTGCGCTGTGAGGATTGGTCTACGGCGGTTGCGCCCTTTTGGAATGTGGTGATTGATTCGGCTTTGGCTTGGGAGGCGGTGACGGGGTTGGCGCAGTTGGGGGGGGAGGCAATTTCTGCGGCCTTGGGCTTGCGGTTAATGGTGCAGGGTTATGAGCAGGGGTTGATTCGGTTCGGCTTGATTTGTGGTGAGCGTTGAGTGGCCCTCAATCCCTTCTCCCAAGGAGGAAGCAGGGGCTTGTAGGGGCGAAAAATTTTTCGCCCCTATGCCGATCCACGCTACAAACGGATCTCGTGGAAAAGGAATCTAAAGATATTTTTAAAATGTAAAAAAAGATACATTCTGTAAAAAATTAACCCGTGGGGGCCTTAGACTAAAGGGTATCCCAATCCACAGGAGGAGAGGCAATGGCGATCGCGACCATTAACCCCGCAACGGGGGAGACTCTCAAAACCTTTGCTGCTTTGACCGATGATCAGATTGAGCAATGTTTAGCCCAATCCCAAGCTACGTTTCTCGACTATCGCCGGACGACCTTTGCCCAACGGAGTCAATGGCTCCATCGGGCTGCCGATCTTTTGGATCAGCACTGTGGCGACTATGCCAGGCTGATGACGCTGGAAATGGGCAAGACCTATAAAAGTGCGATCGCTGAGGTGCAAAAATGCGCCCTAGTGTGTCGTTACTATGCCGACCATGGCCCCGCCTTTCTCCAAGACCAACCAGGGGAGAGCGATGGCACCGCCGCCTATGTGCGCTATCAGCCCTTGGGGGTGGTGTTGGCGGTGATGCCTTGGAATTTTCCCTTTTGGCAGGTGTTTCGCTTTGCGGCTCCGGCGCTGATGGCGGGGAATGTGGGGGTGCTGAAACATGCCTCCAATGTGCCGCAATCGGCCCTGGCCATTGCTGACATTTTTGCCGAAGCTGGCTTTCCCCCTGGGGCGTTTCAAACCCTCCTGATTACCGCATCCCAAGCCGAAGCCTTGATTGCCGATGAGCGGATTCAAGCGGTTACGCTGACGGGGAGTGAATTGGCGGGCAGTCGCGTGGCCGCCGCTGCGGGGCGGGAAATTAAGAAAACCCTGTTGGAATTGGGGGGCAGTGACCCCTTTATTGTCATGGATAGTGCCGATGTGGATCGGGCTGTCACGACAGCGGCCACGGCTCGGCTGATGAATAACGGGCAATCCTGCATTGCTGCCAAACGGTTTATTTTGCATGAGGCGATCGCCCCCCAATTTGAAGCCCAAATGGTGGAAATTTTCCGCAACCTCAAAATTGGCGATCCCTTTGATGAGCAAACCGACATTGGCCCCTTAGCAACGGCGGCCATTCGGGAAGAACTCCATGAACAGGTACAGCAAACCCTGGCCTTGGGAGGCAAACTGTTAACCGGCGGCGAACTCCTGCCCGGTGTGGGCAACTTTTACCCCCCGACGATTTTGAGCAATATTCCCCCCGGTAGTCCCGGCGCAACGGAGGAATTTTTCGGCCCCGTGGCCTTGGTGTTTCGGGTGCAGAATTGGGAGGAGGCGATCGCCCTCGCCAACGCCACCCCCCTCGGCCTTGGGGCCAGTGCTTGGACCAATAACCCCACGGAACAAGATCGCTTCATTAACGATCTAGAAGCAGGAGCCGTGTTTATTAACGGCATGGTGAAATCTGATCCCCGTCTCCCCTTCGGAGGCATTAAACGATCAGGCTATGGGCGAGAATTGGGTAAAGAAGGAATTCATGAATTTGTCAATCTTAAGACAGTTTGGATTCATTAAAAACCCTAGAGTATAAAAATCTTAATATTTGCCCTCAGTCCTGCTTAAATTTACGCTGCGATCGGTGCATAAACCGCCCATGATTACCGGCGTAAATCCCTTTCCCCGAGTTTCCATTCCTCACTGCTCTCTCAAGCTTGCCACCCTCATTGTTTAACAAATTACCATCGGAATACCCCCAAACTATGATCAACAAACCTTTGCAAAATCCCGAAAAAACCGCCACCCCAAAAACCAATTCCGGGCATCAGAAGCTCACGGGCCAGCTCAATACAGCCGAACTGCTAGTGCAATGTTTGGAAAATGAGGGTGTGGAATATGTCTTTGGTTTACCAGGGGAGGAAAATCTCCATGTGCTCCAAGCCCTGACCACCTCCTCCATTCAATTCATCACCACCCGCCACGAACAGGGGGCGGCCTTTATGGCGGATGTTTACGGACGGCTGACGGGGAAAGCGGGGGTCTGCCTCTCCACCCTCGGGCCGGGGGCAACAAACCTGATGACCGGCGTAGCCGATGCCAATCTTGATGGTGCGCCCTTGGTGGCGATTACGGGCCAGGTGGGCACCGACCGGATGCACATTGAATCCCATCAATATTTAGATTTGGTGGCAATGTTTAGCCCCGTCACGAAATGGAATACCCAAATTGTTCGCCCCAGCAATACCGCTGAAATCATCCGTAAAGCCTTTAAAGTGGCCCAACGGGAAAAACCCGGCGCAGTACATATTGATCTTCCGGAAAATATTGCAGCGATGCCCGTGGGGGAAGCCTTTACACTCCAACGGGATAGTCAGGAAGCCATCTATGCCTCTTTCCGTAGCTTTAACAAAGCCGCTGAGGCCATTTGTAAAGCGAAACACCCATTAATTTTGGTGGGCAACGGGGCAATTCGAGCCAATGCCAGCGAAGCCTTAACGGAGTTTGCCACCCGGCTGAATATTCCGGTGGTGAATACCTTTATGGGTAAAGGCGTGATTCCCTATACCCATCCCCTTTCCCTCTGGACAATTGGGTTACAACAGCGGGATCATGTCAGTTGTGCCTTTGACCAAACGGATTTGGTGATTGCGGTGGGTTATGACTTAATTGAATATTCCCCGAAAAAATGGAATCCTGATAGCAAAATTCCGATTATCCATGTGGGGGCCACTCCGGCGGAGGTGGATAGTAGTTATATCCCGACGGTGGAGGTGATTGGCGATCTGACGGATTCCCTCTATGAAATTATGAAGCGGGCCGATCGCACCGGCAAACCCCAAACCTTAGCGGCCCAGGTGCGGGCGGATCTGATTGCGGATTATGAGGAATATGCCCAGGATACGGGGTTCCCGGTGAAGCCTCAAAAGATTATTTATGATCTGCGCCAGGTGATGGGGCCGGAGGATATTGTCATCTCCGATGTGGGGGCGCACAAGATGTGGATGGCTCGCCATTATCATTGCGATCGCCCCAATACCTGCCTGATTTCCAACGGGTTTGCGGCCATGGGCATTGCGATTCCGGGGGCGTTGGCGGCGAAGTTAGTCCATCCCGATCGCCATGTGGTGGCGGTAACGGGGGATGGCGGCTTTATGATGAACTGCCAAGAATTGGAAACGGCGCTGCGGGTGGGTACGGCTTTTGTGGTGTTGGTCTTTAATGATCAGGGCTATGGCTTAATTGAATGGAAGCAGATGAACCAGTTTGGCGAATCGGCGTTTATTCATTTTACGAACCCGGATTTTGTCAAGTTTGCGGAAAGTATGGGCTTAAAGGGCTATCGGGTTGAGTCGGCGGCGGATCTGGTTCCCACGCTCCAAAAAGCTTTGGCCGACAATGTCCCGGCGGTGATTGATTGCCCGGTGGATTACCGGGAAAATCTCCGTTTCTCCCAAAAGGCGGGGGATTTGACCTGTCCCATGTAGGAGACATCCTGCCGGATAAAACCGGCCCTCAGCGGCTAGTTTTTGATAGACGTAGGGGCGAAAAATTTTTCGCCCCTGGCTCAAGTTTTTGCGAATCGGCCATAATGGGGGTTATGATCGCCGTTTAAAAATCCAGGGGTAACGCTATGTCTCGGTTGCTAGTCACCCAGTATCAGGGAGAAGTTGAAAAAATCATCCGCAATTTAGATTTAGAGATTGAGAAGAAGTTTGGGAAGGGTTATCCCGATGAGAATATTTTGTTTGAGGATTCCCAGACAGCGGTTTTGATCCAGCATGGCCAGGAAACGGCGCGGGTTTCCATGGGGGATGCGGAGGGGTTGGATCATGTGTTGAATGTGTTTGTGGATTATGAGCGGCCGGAGGTGCGGGATTTTCGGGCGGCGATCGCACAGTTTAAGGAGGATATTCCCCATATTTTGGAGGCGTTGCGGGGGATTATTGGGGAGCAGGAGGGGGAAAATGAGGAGTTTCGGCGGCGGCGGGATGGGTTTTTAGGGGTTTGTCGTCAGTGGAGATTTTGGATCCTTGTACGGGGACGGGGACGTATGTGACGGAGTTGATTGAGTATTTGCCTGCGGATAAGTTGGAGCATAAGTATAAGCATGAGATTCATTGTAATGAGATGGCGATTTTGCCCTATTACATTGCGAATTTGAATATTGAGTTTACCTATGCTCAGAAGATGGGAAACTATGAGGAGTTTAAGAATATTTGTTTGGTGGATACGTTGGATCATTGTGGTTTTGGGGGAAAGCAGTTTGATTTGTTTGCGATGAGTGTCCAGAATACGGCAAGGATTCAAAGCCAGAATGATAAGAAAATTTCGGTCATTATTGGCAATCCGCCCTATAATGCCCATCAGGAAAATTTTAATCAACGCAATGCGAATCGTTCTTATCAGGGAATTGATAAAGCGATTAAGGATTCTTATATTAAGGAGGGAACGGCTCAAAATCAGATTGTGGTTTATGATATGTACACGCGCTTTTTTCGCTGGGCATCGGATCGCCTGGGGGAAAAGGGTTTAATCGCGTTTATCACGAATCGCTCATTTATTGATTCCAAAACCTTTGATGGTTTTCGTAAGTGTCTTGATCGTGAGTTTGATTTTGTGTATATTGTTGATACACAATCCGATGTGCGGAACAATCCGAAAATTTCCGGTACAAAGAATAATGTGTTTGGGATTCAAGCCGGAATTGCAGTGATGTTTTTAGTGCGTAATCGCAAGGAGAAAAAGTAATGGAAGCAATCAAAGAGGCGATCAATGTAGATGCAAAAATTCTACAGGCTCTTATGAAAATGCCGGAACCGCTAAAAGAGGAGGCTTTGAATTATATCGAGTATTTACTTGAAAAGCATTCAAAAGCTAATCCTGAAGCGGAGAAGTCCAAAAAACGCCGTTCAGGTATTTTAAAGGGGACTTTTGTTTTACCGTTGCCGGATGATTTTGATGAACCTCTTGAAGATTTTGAGGACTATATGTAATGAGTCGATTTCTTTTAGATACCCATACGTTTATCTGGCTGACTGAAAATTCTCCCCGTCTCCCTGATGATTTGAGGGAGATGATTGATAATGCAGATTTAGCCTGTATAAGCATTGCAAGCCTTTGGGAAATTTCGATCTCAAACGCGAATTTCCCCGCCTCCCCCTCTACCCCAACTTCCATCAATGGAAAACCTGGGGCCAAACCCTCATGGATCTACACCTCAACTACGAAACCATCCAACCCCACCCCCTCCCCCAAATCCAAACCGCCACCAAAGAAAACCCCAAACCCAAACTCAAAGCCGACAAAACCACCAACATCATTGCGATCGACGAAAACACCCAACTCCACAACATCCCCCCCCTCGCCTGGGCCTACAAACTCGGCAACCGCTCCGCCCTCGAATGGATCCTCGATCAATACAAAGAAAAAAAACCCAAAGACCCCACCATCGCCCAACGCTTCAACACCTACAAATTCTCCGATTATAAACCCCAAGTCATCGACCTCCTCCAACGAGTCTGCACCGTCAGCATCCGCACCATGGAAATCATCCAAACCATGCCCAATAACCCCTAACAACACCCTTTCGGAGGGCTTTCACCTCCCTCCCCCCAACAGGCGGCAGAGCCACCCAATATTCATGCCATGGCAGAGCCACGGCACGAGATGAAAGCGACCGATTCAGAAACCGGGTTTTTGGTAGAAATTAAGGGGAACAACGAAAGACCTCAACAACCCGGTTTCTTGGCTTCAGGGATGTTCAGAAACCGGGTTGCCGGGAGAGACTAGATCGCACCATAATCGGTGAAAAAAACCCGGTTTCTAAGGCTGCACCCAGAGCCAACCCCATGACAGAGCCATAGCACAAGAACTAATACCAATTCTCCAAAGTCAGAAGACATAACAAGGGGCTTAAGCCCTTTCCTTGAATCACTTTTTGTGTAGCTCCCATTTCGGGAATTGGTATAACATCGTGGCGACTTGCTGATCTGTGGGTGGGGGTAAACCCGGATCAACCCATAACCACCTCTCAACCACAACGCCCTTTATCCTAACGCCGCCGCAGTTGGGCAGCATCCAATTGGCGGACAACAGTAATCGGCATTAACGGATCAGTGATATAGCCAAGATAGCGGGGGCCTAAATAGTTGCGGTAATCCGGTTGATTGGCAATGTAAGCCCCGAAAAAAGCCAGGCTGAGACTGCGGGTATAGGCTTGGGCGATCGCCGGATCCGGCCCCAAAACCGCTGGCGGTAAATCCGCATCATCATCAGTAGCCCCCAGAGTCGAAAAATGGGTTCCCCGCTGGAGGAGAACAAGGTAGCGATCGCTCGCCCTGAGAGCCGTAAACGGAATAATCTGCTCCTCCAATGCTGGCGTTACCGTATCCGCACTCCCCGCCACCAACATCACCGGAATCTCAATTTGGGCTAACTGAGCCGGGCCAAAAATTTTGCTCGTGAGGGGATTAATCGCCATCACCGCCTGCACCCGTTCATCTTTTAGGGGGGGAATATCAATAATTTTTAAGGCAGCACATTGCAACACCAGGGAAAGATTAAGGGCAAATAATGCATCAGGACAAGCCTGAGCGAGACTGTCGGTGTTAATCGTTGCCCCCGCCAGAGCAAGGGCCGTATAGGCCCCGAAAGATTGACCAATCACCCCCACCCGTTGCAAATTGAGGCGATCGCCATATTCCCGTTCCAACTGATCCAGCAAAAAACGAATATCCAAAGGGCGATCGATCAACTCCTGGGGCGGCGTAATTTCCCGCGCCAAACCCGTTGCCAATGCGATCAACTGATCCGCATTACTCCCCGGATGCTCCGGCACCACCACCGCAAACCCATAGGAAACCAAATGCTCCGCTAAATAGGCAAAGGTTTGACGATTCGACCCCAAACCATGGGAAATCACCAATACCGGCGCATCCCCCCGCAGATTTTCCTCCGGGAGATAAAGATCCACAACTAAATTGCGCTGCCGGGCTTGATCCCGCCACCGCAGCGTTCGCCTTTGGTGGGCAAGGGGGCCAGCAATGCGCAGATCGTAGGGCAGATCTAAATCATCCTCATTGACCCCATTGGCCGCCGCTTCGACAATGGCGATCGCCCGCTCCGTGGCCTCAATTTGCCGACTCACCAAATTCACCATCTGAAAAGCCAGAGCCGAATTAATCCGCAGCCCATCCACCGGAAACTTATCCAACACATTTAAAGCCGTTAAACCCGTTTGTTGATCCGCTGCGGCCAGAATCAACGCCGAACGCAGGGCATAAAACCCCGAAACCCGCTGCCGCGTTTGGATCAACTCCCCCAATTGCCGCAGCATTACCTCCCCTTGAGGACTGTAGAGGAATTGCGCCACCGTAACAGGATCAAGATCCGCCCGTTGGGTGAGCAAAACCCGCAGATCCGCCAACTGCTCCGGTGTGAGACGGCTGGCCACATCACGAAAATCCGGGGCAATCCGCCCAGTGGCGGCGTATTTTTCCAGAGAAGCAACGGCGATCGTAAACTCCAAAGGGCCAAAATTAAACAGAATCGTTTGGGTAGCCCGGGCAGCCCCCGGCCACCACAGGCCTAAGGGCAGTAACACTGCCCCAATCAACCCGTGCCACCAATGTTTCATCTATTATGTATGCCCTTGCGAATCTGGATAGGATGGGAGCCAATGACCGACAGCGAGGCTAAAGGGCTAAAACATCCGGAGTAAACCCTGTTGCCCCAAAAGCAATTCCCGCACCAGGGCAATAATGCCCACCCAAAGGATGGGGGTAATATCCACACCACCGAGGGGAGTGATAATTTTGCGCGTCGGTGCCAAAAAAGGTTCCGTGGGGATGGCGATCAGGCTCCAGGGGAATTTTTTCAGTTCAACTTGGGGATACCAAGTCAAAACAATGCGGAAGATGAACAGCACAATCATCAACGCCAACAATATCCCCAGCCCCAGGTTGATCCAGTTCATCAAAAACTCCTTGTGGAAACCCCCACCTCGCACCGCAGGTGGGGGAGGAA
>RECT01000201.1 GCA_007693875.1 Spirulina sp. DLM2.Bin59 | reverse complement strand
TGCCTTAACCACAACAACACTGGATCAGCGCGGGAAACCTCGTATTTTTGATGAAATCGTCGATATGGGAGCCTACGAAGTGCAGGTGTTAACCCCAGAAATACCCCCACAACCGCCGCCAATCGATCCCATTATCGCCCCAGAACCACTGCCCACAGATCCTGTTATTGACCCAGAACCTGCCCTAGTCAAACCCGTCAATGTTTTAAAACCTACCCCAGAAGATCCCCCAACCCCAGAAATCCCTTGTTTAGCCCCCTGTGAACCCCAAGAAAAACCAGAACTAGCGGTTAAATTTGCTGAACAACTGCAAACGGATACCCCAGATAGAAGCCCTTTAGATCTTGGCTTAGAAGAACTTGAAATGCAAATAACCCAAGAATATCGGGATTATTTGAGCCTAGACACTACCCCCGATCTCACCCTCGTAGAAGCCCAAGCCATCCTCCAACGCATCGCCCAACAAACCGGCCAAAATCCTGCCATTCTCTACATGACCTTTGTCCCCCCAGGGTTAGAAACAACCGCAGATTTTGGGCGATCGCTCCTTGCCAGCGCATCTTTAGACGACCCCTTCCCCATGGCCCAACGGAGCCACACCCTTGACCCCAACGATGAACTACAATTAGTCCTTGTCACCCCCACGGGTACGCCGATCTTAAAACGAGTGAGGATTAATCGCGGCCAAGTTGCCGCCACCGTGTCACAATTAGCCCGCTCCATGGCCCGGGTTTCCAACCACAATTATCTCCAACCCGCCCAAGAACTCTACCGCTGGCTCATTGCCCCCTTCAAAACAGATCTCGCCAGTTATGGCATTGATCACCTCGGCATTATTGCCGATACCGGCCTCCGCTTTATTCCCTTTGCCGCCCTCCATGATGGAGAACAGTTTCTGATTGCAAAATATAGCGTTGGCCTCATGCCCAGCTTGTCCCTCACCGAACATACCTATCAACCCATCCAAGGCCTACCCATATTGGCCATGGGAGCCTCTGAATTTACCCATCAGGCCCCCCTCCCCGCCGTTCCCCTTGAGTTAAATCTGATTACCCAAGAAATTAGCAGCGGGGAAAAACTGATCAATGCAGACTTCACCCTTGAGCGATTGCGAGCCGCCCGCGATCGCCATGCCTATCAAATCATTCACCTGGGAACCCATGGGGAATTTAACCCCGGTAGCCCAGCAGAATCCTATATTGAACTGTGGGGCGATCGCCTCACCCTCGATCGCATCCGGGAACTGGGCTTAAACAATCCCCCCGTGGAACTCTTAGTCCTCAGTGCCTGTCGAACCGCCTTGGGGAGTAATGAGGCAGAATTGGGGTTTGCGGGGTTTGCGATCCAGGCCGGTGTAAAATCTGCCCTGGGGAGTCTTTGGTATGTGAGCGATTTAGGAACCTTGGCGTTAATGAGTGGATTTTACCAAAAATTACAAACCGCCCCCATCAAAGCCGAGGCCCTGCGCCAAGCACAATTGGCGATGCTCCGGGGAGAAATCACGCTCGACGGCGATTATTTAATCAGTGGCGATCAAACCCTCTCCCTCCCGCCAGAATTACTGGCGTTAGGGTCTGTCAATCTCTCCCATCCCTACTATTGGAGTGCCTTCACGATGATTGGTAGCCCTTGGTAGATCGCCTCAATCACCCTAGAGAATCCCCCGCAAGGGTATCTACCCAAGAGCAATAAATACCCATCTTCACTGCAACCATCACCAACAATCACAATGGATCATCCATTTATTAAAATTGGGATCCTTTCCCTCCTCAGCCTCAACTTTCCTCTCCAGCCAACCTATAGCCAAACCATCACCCCCGATGGTACCGGCACGGTCATCGACTACCAAGGGCAAACCTATCGCATCACGGGGGGCACAGAGGCCGGCGCGAATCTCTTCCACAGTTTCCAACAATTCGGCCTCAACGCCGGGGAAATCGCCCAATTTCTCAGTCAGCCCGGCATTGAGAATATTTTAGGGCGGGTGACGGGGGGCGATCCCTCAGTGATTAACGGGTTATTGCAGGTGACGGGCAGCAATGCCAATTTATACCTGATGAACCCGGCGGGGATGATCTTCGGGTCGGGGTCAAGTTTAGATATTCCCGGCAGTTTTACGGCCACAACAGCGGATCGCATTGGTTTTGATGGCGGTTGGTTTAATGCCTTTGGCAGCAATGATTACAGTGCATTGATCGGCAATCCTAATCAGTTCTCTTTTTTAAATGCCCAACCGGGGGGAATTATCAATGGGGGAAATTTAACCACCCCTGGTAATATCAGCCTAATCGGGGGAACTGTGGTAAATACCGGCACAATTTCGGGGGATCATGTCACCCTCGCAGCAGTGCCGGGAACGAGCTTAGTGCGTCTGGCTCAACCGGGAATGTTGCTCACCGTTGAAGTCGAAGCCAGTCAATTAGCCGCAGGGATTACCGCTTTAGATCTACCAGCTCTCTTAACCGGATCTGGGCTTAATATACCCATGGCTGTTAATTCAGGGGAAGTGATGATTACGAATTCAGTTAAAGGGCATACCGTAGATCTTATTGCTGCCCAAAAAGTATCCCCCCTTGATCCTAAACTCATTTATACGGGCAACCACCACGCCCCCACCGTTGTTTTATTGCCGGAAGATTTAGCCCAACCTTGGGCGGTTAATATTATTGATTGGCGAGCAGATCAGCCCTACGATTTACTCTATGGGGGCAGGTTAGGCACAGTTTCAAGTCTGATTTTGCCAGAGCAGGAAGGAGTGAAAGCGATTCATTCAGCCCTAGAGCGGGTCAAAGAACCCATTGATGAACTGAATATCATTGCAGAGGGTCATCAAGGCAATTTATGGCTGGGGAAAACTTGGCTAAATCATGAAAATATTGGCGATTATCAAGGCGCAATTCAGCAATGGGGGGAACAGTTAGCACCCAATGCGGCACTGTTGATTTACAGTTGTTTTACGGCCTTGGGGGCCATTGGCGAAGGGTTTGTCAATACGTTAGCAGAGTTAACGGGGGCAACGGTGGCGGCTTCGACGAATGCGACAGGGAGTGAAAATTACGGGGGGGATTGGCAACTAGAATATCGCACGGGAGATTTAGAAATACTTAATCCCTTCAGAATAGAAACCTTAGCAGGTTGGCAAGGACGATTAGCTACCTTTACTGTGGGTGCTGTGGCAACGCCAACCTTAGCATCTGCGATTACCGCAGCAAATTTAGAGGCTGTGACGGTTCCCCACACGATTCGTTTTGCTCCGGGAATAACGTTGATCAACCTCACGGCAGCATTGCCAACAATTACCCAGCCATTAAGGATTACAGGGGAAGGAAACAATATCACAATTCAACGAGATTCTACGACTGATTTCAGCATTTTTAGTGTCGAATCTGTAGCAACAATTTTTGATTATTTAACAATTACTGGAGGCAGCAATAATGTGGGTGCTGGAATTTATAGTGAGGGATCAGTAACACTGACCCATTCGACTGTTTCCAGTAATTTGGCATTTTTTGGTGGTGGGATTTACAGCCAAGAGGCAGTAACGCTAATTAATTCGACTGTTTCCAGTAATTTCGCATTGTCTGGTGGTGGGATTTACAGCGATGGGACAGTAACGCTAATTAATTCGACCATTTCTAACAATACTGCCTCGAATTTTGGTGGCGGTATTTATGTCGGTACAACAAACCCAATCACGATTCGCAATAGCACGATCGCCTTCAATCAAGCCAATACTGGCGGTGGCTTATATTTGATGAACGATAACACCCAAAGCGTGATCACCAATACCATTGTGGCGAAGAACATAGCAGCAACACATCCCGATGTGATGGGTAATTTTGCAGAGGGTGTCTTAGCGTTTAACTTAATTGGCAATACCAATGGCATTATCAGCCCGATTAACGCCACCAATATCACCAATGTTGATCCCCTATTGGGGCCATTACGGAACAATGGCGGCCCCACCGCCACCCATGCCCTCTTACCGGGGAGTCCTGCCCTTAATGGGGGAAGTAATGCCCTCACCAATGTTACGGTTGATCAGCGAGGCAATGCGCGGATTTTTGGCGGACGGGTTGATATCGGAGCCTACGAATTCAATCTCCCAGCCCCACCACCCCCCCCGGAGCCACAACCCACAGTCTCCGAAACCTGCCAACCCCATTGCGAAGATCCCCAAAAGCCGTTTTCGGCCTTGGAAAATGCGATCGCCCTCCAGCCCAACAATGAGGTAATCCTAGACCAGGTTTTTGCCAAGGTTGAATCCACCATCAACCAAGCCTATGCCCGTCATTTAGGATTGAACAATATCCCCGAAATTACCTTAGCCACAGCCCAGGGCACACTCCAGCAAATTGAAAATCAAACGGGGGTGAAATCCGGCTTGGTTTACTATACCTTTGTACCCCAAGGGATTCAGCGGAATCGAGCATTGACGCGATCGCTCATGGCCCATGCCAACCTCAGTCAATCCCCCCTAGAACTCGCCCCAGGGCAAGACACCGACGAGCTAGAAATTGTCCTGATCACCAGTTCCGGTGAACCGATTTTAAAGCGACTGGGCATTAAACGCCGGGAAATCGTCGCCCTCGCCAACCGTTTTACCCGCACAATCACCCGGCCCGGAACCCAAGCCTATTTACCCCTAGCACAACAACTCTATGAACGATTAATCCTGCCCCTAGAAGCAGACTTAACCGCCCAAGAGATCCAAAATCTCGCCTTCATTGCCGATGCAGGGTTGCGGTTCATCCCCTTTGCTGCCCTCCACGATGGCGAAAACTTTTTAATTGAACGCTACAGCCTCGGATTGATGCCCAGCCTTTCCCTCACCGATCGCACCTATCGCTCCGTTCGTAACTTACCTATCCTAGCCATGGGGGCCTCTGAATTCACCAATCAAGAACCTTTACCCGCCGTTCCCCTAGAACTGGGTTTTATTACCGAGGAAGCAGGATCCGGTCAAGCCTTCCTCAATGAAAGTTTTACCCCCAACCAGTTCCGAGCCGCCCGCTCCCAGCAACCCTTTACCCTGATTCATTTGGGAACCCATGGAGAATTTAAGGCGGGGAGTCCCGCTAACTCCTACATTGAGTTTTGGCAGGAGCGACTCACCCTAGATCGGATTCGAGAATTGGGCCTCCATGATCCGCCGGTGGAGTTGTTGGTTTTAAGTGCCTGTCGCACGGCTTTAGGGAGTGAAGAAGCCGAACTCGGCTTTGCGGGGTTAGCGGTACAGGCGGGGGTCAAGTCTGCTTTGGGGAGTTTGTGGTATGTGAGCGATGCCGGTACTTTAGGGTTAATGAGTGCATTCTATCAACAGTTGCAACAGGCCCCCATTAAGGCAGAAGCCTTGCGCCAAGCGCAGTTAGGTCTGTTGCGAAGGGAGGTTTACCTAGACGGCAATTATTTAATCAGTGGGGAGCGGAGCATCACCCTGACCCCAGAAATTACTGAATTGGGAGCCACTGATTTTTCCCATCCCTACTATTGGAGTGCCTTCACGATGATTGGTAGCCCTTGGTAGGCTCCAACCACAAGCTAGAGGTTAAACTTCCGCCTTAAATTTCTTGATTGCCTCGACAGGCTGTGAATTGAGATGAGAGAATGGCAAAAGGGTGTAATTTTGTTGATCCGTAAAATTACAGAACTTCGTTGATTTTGAAGTTTGCAATCATCGATTAATCTACCGATAAATAAAATTACGGTTCATCGGGTTATTTTAAGCTCGATGGATTAAGCGTACTGCAAAAATTGTCAAAATCAATCTTAACAATGTCTTTCTATGCCTCTCCGCTATGGCTCACGGGCATCAGTTGGAGCTTAATCAGCCTCCCCAGCTTTGCCCAAACCATTACCGCCGCCCCCGATGGCACTGGCACGATTGTGGAATACCAAGGCCAAACCTACCAGATCAGCGGTGGAACCCAGGCCGCTGCCAATCTCTTCCATAGTTTTGAACAGTTCGGCCTAACCGCTGGGGAAATTGCGCAATTTCTCAGTCAGCCGGGGATTGAAAATATTCTGGCCCGCGTTACCGGGGGTGATCCTTCGGTGATTAATGGTGAATTGCAGGTAACGGGAAGCAATGCCAATCTCTATTTAATGAACCCGGCGGGGATTGTTTTTGGCCCCAATGCCCGTTTAGATGTCCCGGCTTCCTTCACGGCAACAACGGGCGATCGCATCGGTTTTGAGGGGGGTTGGTTTAACAGCACAGGCCCCAATAATTATCAAGATTTAACGGGGCATCCCCAGCAATTTTCCTTTTTACAAGATCAACCCGCCGCGATCATCAATGGGGGGGATCTGACCACCACGGGGGATGTACAACTGTTGGGGGGCACGGTTGTGAATACAGGAACCATCGCAGGTGATCATGTCACCCTCGCCGCTGTGCCGGGGAGCAGTCGGGTCAAACTTTCCCAGCCGGGAATGCTCTTGAGCCTTGAGGTGGAGCAGGATCAGCTTAAGGCGGGTATTGCGGCGGTGGATTTACCGAAATTGCTGACGGGTTCGGGGGTTGATTTTCCCCTGGATGTGGTGCAGGGGGAGGTGGCAATTACGAACAAAATTCAAGGTCAAACCGTTGATCTCATGGCTGCTCATCGGGTTTCTCCCCTTGATCCTCAGTTGATCTATACCGGTTCAGAGCATGCGCCTACGGTTGTCCTCTTTCCTGAAGATTTAGCACAACCTTGGGCGGTGAATATGATTGATTTTCGTGCCGATCAACCCTATGACCTCCTCTATGGGGGCAAAGCGGGGACAATTTCGCGGCTGATTTTACCCGATGAGGCTGGCATTAGCGCGATTAACCAAACCCTAGAGCGGGTGGCTCAACCCATTGATGAACTCAATATCATCGCTGAAGGTCATCAGGGCAATATTTGGCTCGGGAAAACTTGGCTCCATGGTGACAATATCGGCGATCATCAAACTGCCCTGGGGCAATGGGGAACGCATTTGAGTCCCGGAGCCGCTTTATTGATTTACAGTTGTTTTACGGCGTTGGGGGCCGTGGGTGAGGAATTTGTCAACGCCCTTGCAGATGTTACCGGCCTAACGGTGGCCGCTTCCACCAACGCCACCGGCAGCGCCAACTACGGCGGCGATTGGCAACTGGAATACCGCACTGGCGATCTAGACATTCTCAACCCATTTACGGCGGCAACCCTCAATAATTGGCAGGGCAAACTAGCCGCCCATACGGTGATCAACCTCGCTGATACTGGGGCCGGTTCTTTACGGGAATTGGTGGGTAATGCTGCTGCTGGAGATTCGATTTTATTTGGCGTATCGGGAACCATTGGTTTAACAACCGGGGCAATTAATATTACGGTCAATGACCTCACCATTGATGGTGTGGGTCAAAATGTGGTGATTAATGGCAATAATAACGACCGAATTTTTCGGGTTGATCCAAACCTGGATCTCACCCTGAATAACCTGACCTTAACCCAAGGGGCGGTGAGTGGTGGTCAAAATGGTGGGGCAATTCTCACCCAGGGAACCAATACATTAACCCTCAATCAGGTGACGATTGAAAATAGTTCTGCTAACACTTTATTGCTGAATAGTCATGGGGGAGCAATCTATGGCGATCGCCTCATCCTCAACAACAGCAATATCCTCAACAACACCGCCAGTGATCAGGGGGGTGGCATTTTTGCCAATACCTTAATCGCCACCAACAGCACCATTGCCAACAATACCGCCAGCGTGGGCGGCGGTATTTTTTTAACCGGTACGGGTGACATCACCAACAGCACCCTTTCCGGTAATGAGGCAACAGCACTGTTACTCGGGGGCAGTGGTGGTGGCTTATTTGGCATGAATACCAGTAATGTCACGATTCAAAACAGCACGATCGCCAATAACCGAGCTACAGCCCTCTTGAGTACAGGGGGCGGGCTATTCTTAGGGGCAAATAATACCACAATTACCAATAGCATTATTGCTAGTAATACCGCCATCTTTGGCTCCGATATCAGTGGTAGTTTTGCAGCAGGAACTTTTGAAGCCAATTTAATCACGAATACCGGCGGCATTACCGGCGCAACCTTTGCAACGAGTTTAACCGGCGTTAATCCCCTACTAGGGCCATTGCAAAATAATGGCGGCCCTACCCTCACCCATGCTTTACTGGAAGGTAGCCCCGCCATTAATGCGGGCAATAATGCGCTGACGACGGTGACTGTGGATCAACGGGGACAATTGCGCATTTTTGAGGATCAAGTGGATATCGGTAGTTATGAATTTCAAATTCCGCCGCCACCGGTAGAGCCACCGGTAGAGCAACCCGTTGAGCCATTGCCGATTGTCGAAATCCCTCCTGAACCTTTACCCATTTTTGAACCCTCAACCCCATCACTCCAAGGCGATTTACTCCAAAATTGTCCCCCCTATTGCCAGGTCAAAGACCCCAATTCTTTGCTGAATTTTGACGATTTTCTTGAGGCTAAATTTGAAGGAAGAAGCCAACTTGATCCTGGTATTGAGGAGATTGAAAGTAACTTTAATCAAGCCTATGCAGATTATTTAGGGTTGGATGAAATTCCCACCGTCACCCTCGCAGAAGCCCAAGCTAACCTCCAAACAATTGCCGCTCAAACCGGGCAAAATCCAGCGATTTTGTATATTACCTTTGTCCCAACCGAGGTAGAGTCCACCGGTACATTACTGGCCAGTGCAAACCTGCAATTGTTTGCCCCAGAATTGGCCCAACGGGTGCGGGCGGTTCAAGGGGAGCGGGATGAATTGCAGTTGGTGTTGGTGACGGCTCAGGGGCCGCCGATTTTGAAGCGGGTGGGGGTGCATCGTGCCAAGGCGATCGCCGAAGCATCCCGGTTTAATCGGGCGATCGCCAGCCCCCGCAACACCAACTATTTACCCTCCGCCCAAAAACTCTACGATTGGCTGATTACCCCCATCAAAGCCGAATTACAGTTTCACCAAGTGGATCACATTGGCATCATTGCCGATATGGGACTGCGGTTTGTGCCCTTTGCAGCCCTCCACGATGGCGATCGCTTTTTAATCCAACAGTACAGCCTCGGGTTGATGCCCAGTTTATCCCTCACGGATCAAACCTATCAATCGGTGCAGGGTTTACCCGTGTTAGCCATGGGGGCTTCAGAATTTCCCCACCACAGCCCCCTGCCAGCGGTTCCCCTCGAATTGCAACTGATTACAGAGGCGATCGCCTCTGGGGAAAAAGCCCTCAATGAAGATTTCACCGCTACCCAACTGCGGCGGTTGCGGGCTGAATCGGGCTATCGCATTGTTCACCTGGGAACCCATGGGGAATTTAACCCCGGCAGCCCAGCAGAATCCTATATTGAACTGTGGGGCGATCGCCTCACCCTCGATCGCGTGCGGGAGTTAGGCCTCCAAACTCCCCCAGTGGAATTACTCGTGCTCAGTGCCTGCCGCACCGCCCTAGGAAGCCATGAGGCAGAATTAGGATTTGCCGGGTTTGCTGTCCAAGCGGGCGTAAAATCCGTCTTGGGCAGTTTATGGCACGTCAGCGATGCGGGAACCCTCGGGTTAATGAGTGCCTTCTACCAAAAGCTGCAATCTGCCCCCATCAAAGCCCAAGCCCTACGGGAGGCCCAACTGGCGATGATCCGGGGGGAAATTTATCTCGATGGTAGTCATTTAATCAGCGGCTCAAAGCGTACCGGTCTCCCCAAAGAATTAGCCCTTTTGGGGGATGTGAAGCTCCATCATCCCTACTACTGGAGTGCCTTCACGATGATTGGTAGCCCGTGGTGAATGCTGGAGATTTTTCGCTACCCTGAAAATATGGACTGGCCCCAGTTGGGGGTCAGAACAACCGAAAACAATTTGCTTTAGGAGGGTTCGCTATGTGGGAATTTATCATTACGGTGCTGATCACCGCCGTTAGTTTGGTGATCATCGCCAAATTGCCCTTGGGCATTGAGGTGGATGGGTTTAATAAGGCCCTGGTGGCTGGGTTGGTGTTTGGGCTTTTAAATGCCACGTTGCACCCGATCCTGTTTCTCCTAACCTTGCCAATCACATTGTTGACCTTTGGGCTATTCAGCCTAGTGATTAACGCGATCATCTTTGCCCTCGCCGCTGCCCTCGTCGATGGCTTCAGCCTTAGGAACGGGTTTTGGAGTGCCTTAATTGGCACGATTCTGCTGAGTTTCCTCAACTCTGTCCTGATGAGCGTTTTTAGTTTTTAGGGCCCCAGTCTAACGCTTAATCTCCCCATTCTCCAGGCCCATCTGTTTGATCAACCAGACCGGGGCGGAGCATGGGGGGAATGGCGCGTTTATCTAACTGTTGCAGCCAGAACCAAGCCAAGACCCCCAGGATTAACCAGACCCAGCCGGTGAGCGATCGCAGCAGCAAAAAGCCCCCCACGGAAAACATTGCCCCAAACAAAACGAAGGAGGCCGCCACCACCCGCTGGGCATCTAACCCCAAATCCTGCCCGGGGGGAATGCCAGTGCGCTCCCGTTGCCGTCGCCAGCCCCAACCCGCCGGCCGCACCTTGGTATAGAAA
>RECT01000364.1 GCA_007693875.1 Spirulina sp. DLM2.Bin59 | reverse complement strand
ATCTAGAAAATATTGCCGAAACCCCTAACCTTGCGTCACGATCTAAAGCGTTAGCTCTATCTCCATCTCTTCCTATGTCTACAATCGTCAATAGCCTGCCGGAACTTGAAGCCATGATCCAACGGGTCAAGACGGCCCAGCGGCAATACGCCAACTTCACACAAGAGCAGGTGGATCAGATCTTCAAACATGCCGCCCTGGCCGCCAATGCCGCCCGCGTTCCCCTCGCCAAACTTGCCGCCACCGAAACCGGCATGGGTGTCACCGAAGATAAAGTGATTAAAAATCACTTTGCCTCCGAGATTATTTACAACAAATACAAACAGGAAAAAACCTGCGGCATTATCGAAGAAGATAAAACCTTTGGGATTCAGAAAATTGCCGAACCCGTGGGAATTCTCGCCGGAATTGTGCCCACCACCAACCCCACATCAACGGCCATTTTTAAAGCACTCATCGCCCTCAAAACCCGCAACGCGATCATCTTTTCCCCCCATCCCCGCGCCAAAGAATGCACGATCGCAGCAGCAAAAATCATCCTCGATGCCGCCGTGGAAGCCGGTGCGCCCCCGGAGATTATCGCCTGGATTGATGAACCCACCGTGGCTCTCTCCCAAGCCTTAATGCAGCATCGCGATGTGAACCTGATCCTAGCCACAGGCGGCCCCGGCATGGTGCGGGCCGCTTATTCCTCCGGTAATCCCTCCCTCGGGGTAGGGGCCGGCAATACCCCGGCGTTAATTGATGAAACGGCCCATTTAAAACTTTCCGTTTCCTCGATTATCCTCAGTAAAACCTTTGATAATGGCATGATCTGCGCCAGTGAACAGGCGGTGGTGGTGGTGGATGCCGTTTATGAAGCGGTGAAAGCAGAATTCCGCCATCGGGGGGCCTATATTTTGAACCCCGAAGAGCGCGATCGCCTCGCGGCCAAAATCCTCATTGATGGCCGTCTCAATGCCGAAATTGTCGGCCAAACGGTGGAAAAACTCGCAGCCCTGGCTGAAATTGAAATTCCCCCCCAAACCCGCGTTTTAATTGGCGAAGTGGAAAGCGTCAGCCTTGATGAACCCTTTGCCCATGAAAAACTATCCCCCATCCTCGCCCTCTACCGTGTCCCCGATTTTGAAGCGGGGGTAAAAACCGCTGAAGCCCTGGTGCAATTGGGAGGCCGCGGCCATACCGCCGTCCTCTACACCTCCCCCGATAACACCGAGCATATTCGTCGCTTTGAAGACCAAGTGCAAACCGCACGGGTATTGATTAATACCCCTTCTTCCCAGGGGGCGATCGGTGATCTTTACAATTTCCGCCTTGATCCCTCCCTCACCCTCGGCTGTGGCACTTGGGGCGGTAACTCCATCAGCGAAAACGTCGAACCCCGCCATTTATTGAACATTAAAACCGTGGCGGAACGGCGGGAAAATATGCTTTGGTTCCGGGTTCCTCCCAAGATTTATTTTAAACCCGGTTCTCTGCCGGTGGCGTTGCGGGAATTAGCGGGGAAAGAGCGGGCGTTTATCATCACCGATAAGCCGATCTATAACCTGGGGATGACCGCAAGTTTGGAAACGGTTTTGGATGAAATTGAACTGCAATACGACATTTTCTATGATGTGGAACCTGATCCCTCCTTAGAAACCGTCAATCGTGGCTTGACCCAAATTCGCAACTTTAACCCCGATGTGATCATTGCCATTGGCGGCGGCTCCCCCATGGATGCAGCTAAGATTATTTGGCTCCTCTATGAGCACCCGGAGATTGAGTTTGAAAGTTTGGCGATGCGGTTTATGGATATCCGTAAACGGGTTTATGAGTTGCCCGCTTTGGGGAGTAAGGCGATGCTCGTTGCCATTCCCACCACATCGGGAACCGGCTCAGAGGTGACCCCCTTTGCCGTGGTGACGGATCGCCATCGGCAAATTAAATACCCCTTGGCAGACTATGCCCTTACCCCCACAATGGCGATTATTGATTCTGATTTGGTGCAGAATATGCCCAAATCCTTAACAGCCTTCGGGGGTGTGGATGCCCTTACCCATGCTCTAGAGGCTTATGTTTCTGTCCTTGCTTCGGAATATACCAATGGCCTTTCTTTAGAAGCGATTCGCCTCATTTTTAAATACCTGCCCTCTGCCTATCACGAAGGGAGCCATAACCCCAAAGCACGGGAAAAAATGCACTATGCTGCCACCATTGCCGGGATGGCCTTTGCGAATGGTTTCTTAGGAATTTGCCATTCCATGGCTCACCAATTGGGGGCAATGTTTGGGGTTCCCCACGGGCTAGCCAATGCCTTGATGATTACCTATGTAATCCGCTACAACGCCACCGATGCCCCCTTTAAACAGGCGGCCTTCTCCCAATATAAATACCCCAATGCCAAATGGCGCTATGCCCGCATTGCCAGTTATTTGGGTTTGCCCGGTGAGGATGAAGCGGCGAAGGTGAATAGTTTAATTGCGGCCATTGAGCAGTTAAAACGGCAGGTGGGAATTCCGGGGAGCTTGAAGGAAGTTTTAGGCGATCGCGCCCCTGAATTCCACAGTCGTTTAGAGGAGTTAGCAGATCAAGCCTTTGATGATCAATGCACCGGCTCCAATCCCCGCTATCCCCTGATTAGCGACCTCAAACAGTTGTTGTTAGATGCCTATGAGGGAACGTTAGCCGCCGAATTCCCCGCGCCGGAAAATGGGACTTATCTGCCGGTGGGGGAAGAGTTGCACGCGATCGCCTAATTGCCCTCACCCTAAATCCCTCTCCCAAAGTTGGGAGAGGGACTTTGATCCGGCTCCCCTTCTCCCTTTTGGGGAGAAGGGGCTGGGGGATGAGGGCAAGATGAGGGCAATGAATGGGCGTGGAGGCGAAAGATTTTGTGCCTCCGGCAGGCTTATCCCAACGCCCCTACAGGGTGGGCGGGAGATTCACCTTTTTCGCTAAACCGAGAGATTGCAAGAGAGCGATCGCCCACCAGGTGACATCCACTTCCCACCATCGCCAACCGGCTTTAGCCACATGGGGATAGGCGTGGTGGTTGTTGTGCCAACCTTCGCCATAGGTGGCGATCGCCGCCCACCAGAGGTTACGGGAGTTATCCGGTACATCAAAGGTGCGATAGCCCCAAACATGGGTGACGGAGTTGATAAACCAAGTGCTATGCCAGAGGCAGACGGCCCGCAATACGCCGCCGTAAAGCACCCAAGACCAGCCGCCGCCTAAATAAAGGAGAAGGAGCAGGGGCACTTGCAACAACAGAAAATAACGATTGAGCCAACGGTAAAACCCTTGGCGGGCCAGATCTGGAGCAAACCGTTCATATTCTTCATAATTGAAAAATTCCGGTTGGGGATAGAGGAGCCAAAGCATATGGCTCCACCAAAAACCCCGCTGGGCAGAATAGGGATCAAGGGTGACATCTTCGGTGTGGGCATGGTGGAGACGATGGCCCGCTACCCAGAAGATGGGGCCACCTTGGAGGGCTAATGCACCGATGATGGCGATCGCATATTCCAAAGGGCGGGGAACCTGAAAACTACGATGGCTGAGGAGGCGATGGTAGCCTAAACAAATGCCAATACTCCCGAACAACCAATGGAGGAGTAGAAACATCCCCAAGGCAGACCAGGAAAAAAACCAAGGGGTTAACAACACTAACCCATGAACGAAGGTAAAAAAGCCCACGGATACCCAATTAAGTTGGGGATTCCGCAAAGGTGGCATCAGAGTTTGAGCAGTCATAGAGCCTCACACAAAATTTTCAAAATGTCAAAACGTCAGATCCGTTTGTGGCGTGGATTACAGAGTAGGGGCGAAAAATCTTTCACCCTAAATCTTTCGCCCTAAATTTTCGTCCCTTTTCACCCCAACGGGGGATTAGGGATTAAATAGAGCGGGAAAACACTTGGGTATTGCGCTGGGCCAGATAGGTATCAAACACCGCCGCCACATTGCGAATCAACAACCGGCCAATGGGTGTCACCACAAACCCATCCCGCCAGCGGTGAATTAACCCATCGGCTTCGAGGGCATCTAGGGCCGGCAATTCCGCCGCAAAATACTGATCAAAATCCAAATTCAGATCAAGATTATATTTCTCCACTAAATCCGCCGCCGTCACCTGAAATTCACACATTAATTCCATAATTACGGTGCGTCGTATCAGATCATCATGACTCAGTTGCACCCCCTTAGCCAGGGGTAATTCCCCCTCATCCAAGGATTGGGTGAAATCCTTCAGGCGTTTGTGATTTTGTAAATAAACATCCTGCACCATACTAATGGAGGTAATCCCGAACCCCAAGAGGTCGGATTCCGGCTTCGTGGTATAGCCTTGGAAATTGCGATGGAGTTCGCCAGCCCGTTGGGCGATCGCCAATTCATCATTGGGTTTGGCGAAGTGATCCATCCCGATAAACACATAGCCATCGGCGGTGAGTTGGGCGATCGTCATTTGCAAAATGGCCAACTTTTCCGCCGTTGAAGGCATAGCCTCCACAGGCATTTTCTTTTGAATCGGCTTCATCCAAGGCACATAGGCAAAGTTAAACACCGCGACGCGATCGGGGTTGAGGGCCTTGGTTTTTTCCACGGTTTGGCGGAATGTTTCTAAGGTTTGAAACGGTAGCCCATAGATCAAATCCACATTAACGCTTAAAAATCCCGCTTCCCGAATCCAGCGCATCACATCAAATAACATCGCCTCCGGCTGAATCCGATTCACCGCCGTTTGTACCTGAAGATCAAAGTCTTGAATGCCAAAACTAATCCGGTTAAACCCAATCCGTTTGAGGGCAAAAATATAGTCTCGATCCGCCGAGCAGGGGTTAATTTCAATGGAAATCTCTGCATCAGGACTGAACAAAAAGCGACGATGGAGGGCATCCCACAGATATTCTACCTGTTCAATACTGAGATAGTTCGGTGTGCCGCCGCCCCAATGCATTTGCTCAACGGGTCGATGGCCATTGACGATCCCTTCATAGCCCGGCAGGATTAAATCTGCCACTTGGTTAATATGGCGAATCAGATCCTCCAAATAGGGCTGAATCACCGCTTTGCGCCGGGTGATAATCGTGTTACAGCCGCAAAAATAACAGGCCTGTTCACAGAAAGGGAGATGGCAATAGAGGGAGAGGGGGGTTTGCTGGGCATTGCCTTGGGCGATCGCCCTTTGCAACTGTTCGGGCGCAAAGTCGGGGCGCAGTTCCGTGGCGGGGGGATAGCTGGTGTAGCGGGGTAGGGCTTGGTTATATTTTTCGATTAACCGTGCGTCAAATTCGACGGCTTGGGAGAGGCATTGCATAGGGTTTTTTAAAGTAGGAAGTGGGAAGTGATAGAGCGGTTTCTCAAGCTAGGCGGTGCATTAGCCCCTCGCCCTCCTTGGGAGAGGGGTTTGGGGTGAGGGAAATGTAGGGGCAAAAAATTTTTCGCCCCTACGCCCATCAATTTGATCGCCGGATTACTAATGGGGAGTGAGGAGTGGGATTTTTAAAAGAAGAAAATTGGGAAAACATGCCCAAGGTTGCGGTTAGGTTTTGGCAAAAGTTAATGGACGGTGGCCCGTTGGGCTTCGGCATCAATGGGTTTGATGAGATAGATACAGAGAAGATGGCCAACGATGCTGAGGATGGTGGGGAGTTTTTGGAAAAACTGGATCCATTTGGGGGCGTTGTTATTGCTGATGGCGGTGAGTTTTTCGTTAGCTTCGGAACAGGCTTCGAGGCGGCGGAAAAAGTCCGGGTGGTCGGTGTTGAGGATGGTGGGGAAAGCGCGGGCGGCGGTGGCGTTGGTTTGGCGAATTACTTCGGTATTGTAGTCCTTGGCATCAATGCCGATGGATTCGTAGAAATTAGCCCGCTCAAACACCGTTAGCGTATGGGTGGCAAACACCGTCAAGAGGAAGAACCGCACCCAGAGGCGAGATTGCCAGGTTTTCCATAAATTGGGCTGCGATCGCAACAGCACTTTAAAGAAATCCCCATGGCGGTTTTCATCCTGACACCAGCTTTCAAAGTAGCGGAAGAGGGGATAAATTTGATGCTCTGGGTGTTTTTCTAAATGGCGGAACACGAGGATATACCGCCAATAGCCGATTTTTTCCGAAAGATAAACCGTATAGATCACCCATTCGGGGGGGAAAAAGGTATAGGTGCGTTTTTTGGTGAGATATTTCAAATCGAGGCAGAGGCCAAAGTCTGCCATGGCCTTGTTGATAAACCCAGCGTGGCGGGCTTCATCCCGGGCTAAGAGGGCAAAGGCTTCCGCCAGGGTGGGGTTCTCGGCTTTGAGCCGGCGGGAGAGTTCTTTAAACAGGAGGAACCCGGAAAACTCTGAGGTGCAAGACCGTTCGAGAAAATCAATGAAGGCGGCGCGGGTGTCGCCGTCGATGTGATCCCAACATTGATCAAACTCGTCATCACGGACGAAATGATGGCGATTGTAGTCCGCCCGGAGTTCATTGAGGGCTGCTTCCATTTCCTCGGCTTGGGAATCCAGCACCATTTTGGCGATCGCCTCAAAATCCGTCGTATAAAACCGGGGGGTTAAGAGGGTTTCTTTAACGGGGGCCTTAATACCGGGGCGTAACAGATCAGCGTTGGGGTTCGGGAGGGCTGTAACCATCAGGATATTAAAGGATTAGGACAGACTAAGATTGAATGAGTCCCATTGCACCGGAAAGCCCGGACTTCCACAAGGTAGTTTCTCCCCTTGCCCCTCAGATACCGCTAGTAAACCATTGCCGCCCCACCTTAGTTTTAGCCATTGCTAAAGAAATGTTAAAGTTTTCCCCATCCCCTACTCACCCTCACCATGGCAGACGAAAACCCCTGTTTTGATCCCCAATTTCAATGCCCGATTCAGTTTGTGGTGGATCTGTTGGGGAATAAATGGGCGATTTTGATTCTGCGGGAATTATTTGGGGGCGATCGCCGCACCCACGAACTCCGCCGCGCCCTACCGGGGATTAGCACCAAAACCCTAACCATTCGCCTCAAGGAGTTGGAGGCGGAGGGCCTGGTGGATCGCCGCGTTTATGCCGAAATTCCCCCCCGGGTCGAATACGCCCTCACCCCCAAGGGCCGCCAGCTTCAGCCGGTGATGGCCGCCCTCCATCAGGTGGGTTCCCAATGGTTGAATCAAGGGGATTGTCGCTGTCCCCTCACCCCGGAATCGATCCCTCACTGATTTGGCCCACTGCCATCCCGAAAAGCAGTGCTACAATAGCGGCTGAGTATAAGAATCGGTATTCTAAGCTAGCTTCAAACATGATTGGTTTGTTCTCTTCTGTTTTTGATAAGCATCGCTCCGAAATCTTGGCTCCTCATTCATCGATCTAGGAGATAGTTCCTCAATGTCCATTTATGTTGGTAACCTTGCCTACAACGTGACCAAGGATGACATTACCGAAGTCTTTGCCGAATATGGCACAGTCAAACGTGTTCACGTTCCCACAGACCGGGAAACCGGTCGGATGCGGGGTTTTGCCTTTGTTGAGATGCAGAGTGAAACGGAGGAAGCCTCCGCGATCTCTGAACTTGATGGGGCCGAATGGATGGGGCGTGTTTTAAAAGTCAACCCTGCCCGTGCCCGCGAGTAAGGTTAATTTCGCGTTGTTAATTTCGCGTTGAATGATGGGGGGGCGATCGCCCCCCCTAACCCATGGATAAACCCCATCTTTTCACTTTCTATGCCCTTATCACCGCGACAAATCGATCAAGCCCAACAAGACATTGATCGCCTCGCTGACCCCACTAGTCCTCGTTATGGGCGCTTGCTCCAGTGGAAAAATCTACCCAATCCTGTTTGGCATTATGGGATTGGCCTATCTGATAGTCACATTTTTGACACCGGGGGCATATTGCAGCCCTTTGAAAAGCACGATGCAAAACCCGTTGTCAAGATTGACTCCATTGCCTTCACACCGGATCAAACCATTCAGCGCCTGAAAGACGCGCTCCATGTTTTTGCAGACTGGCAATATAATGTCCTGGGCTGGAATTGTGAACATTTAAGTCGGCTCATTGCCACAGACCAACCCCGATGCTATCAAAGCCGCCCGCTCTGGTGGCTATGCAACATGACCCCAGAGGGTGATCATAAAACTGCACGCCAACTGTTCCAAAATTATCTGGAGTTGGGAACGCAGGCATCTCTCCAATCATCACGTTAAATCGGGGAAGATGGAGGCATTGCTTTTGGGTGGGGCGGAGCCATTGGGCGCAGCAGCAGGCGTAATGCCACTGTTGAGGAATTTTTTATAGACTACTTCCCGAAATTGTGTCGTGTCCGTTTGCCATAGGCCCACGCGCTTGTTGAGAAATTCCGCTTTGGATTCTGTGAGTTCTGTGGGCAAAGCATAGTTAAAATTGCCCGTAAACAGGAGCGCCGACACGACCCCATGGGGGGGCTGGTTTAACTGCACTTCGCTGATATTGATACTTAAGGGGCAACGCTTCAGCGTGTAGTGGAGCGTTAGGGCCGCCCGGAGGGGATCATTGCCCATCTGTTGCCAACTACCGGGAGCCAAAAGCTTTTGGGTCATAAACTGGCGGGGAGCTTCGGCATTTTCTGGGAAACCGAGGAGCACTTTCGGGGCAATGGCGAGGCCCTGATAGTCAGCATGGGGGAATTTTTCTAGGTAGGCTTGGGCGATCGCCGGCCCCTGAAGTGTTGTCCCTCCCCCCATTTGCTCCAAAAACATCAACCGCTGGGGTTGAGCCACCAAGTTTAAACCGTTGGTAAAGGAGAGTTGGGCAGCATTTTGGCCTTGAATCGGGTTTTGGGACAATTCCCAATGGGGGGGAATAATGCCGCTCATTTTCAGGACATCCAAACTAATTAGCCCAGGACGAAAATCCTGGGCGATGATTTGGATCGCCAATTCCTGGAGTTCCAAAACGGGGGCTGAAGTTTTTGGCGCAGAGGTCATGGGGATTAGGGGCAAACAATAAGGAGGCATGAGGAGCGAGGTGTGAGGAGTGAGGGAGAAAAGCTAATGCTCTTTGCTCAATCCTCAATCCTCTTTCCTCACCGTTAAGACACTGCCGAAGCCGTCGAGCGTCGCCGCCGTCGGGGAGAACTGGAATGGGTGGCAGGGGCAGCATTGACATCAGGGGTTTGGAGCAGGAAGACCACCGAGGGGCGGCAGTTGAGTTCCCGCCGGATGAGGCGAATCACGCTGCCTTCAATCTCGGTTTTCAGTCCCGTCCAGTCCACTTCCGGGGGGCCACCATTGTTGTTGTTGCCGGTGAATTCAGAGCCGCGCTCACTTAAGACCCGGGCCACGGCACGATTAACCATTTGGCGGAACATTTCCGGGTCGAGGGTGCTAGCTACACCCCGGAGGTGAAGTTCTGGGCGGGCCAGGAGGTTGAGTTGCCAATCAACGGCGGCGGCGATCGTCACCACCCCATCTTCCGCTAACTGTTGCCGCTCTTTGATCACATGATCATGGACAATGCCGGAACCATCGACGAGTTTAATGCCAGAGGGGACTTGGCCGGCAATGCGAATCCGCTCTTCGGTCAATTCGACAATGTCGCCATTGTTGATAATCACCATATTTTCGGCAGGAATCCCCATGCTTTGGGCCATTTTGGCGTGCTCCACGAGCATCCGGTATTGACCATGGACGGGCATGAAGAATTTCGGCCGGGTGAGGTTGAGCATCAGTTTATGATCCTCGCGGGAGCCATGGCCGGAAACATGGATCCCTTGGTTGCGGCCGTAGATGACATGGGCCCCCATCATGATCAGGCGATCAATGGTGTCAACGACGGCGAGGGTGTTGCCGGGGATGGGGTTGGCGGAAAAGACGACGGTATCTCCGGCCTTGATCCGTACTTGGCGGTGTTCGCCTTTGGAAATGCGGGTGAGGGCGGCCAGTTCTTCCCCTTGGGAGCCGGTGGTGAGGACTAACACCTGTTCATCGGGGATGCTGGGCATCTGCTTGAGGGGAACAAAGAGGCTATCGGGGCATTTGATGTAACCCAGTTCCCGGGCATGGGCGATGACGTTGAGCATGGAGCGGCCGACGATCACCACTTTGCGGTTGTGTTTTTGGGCGAGGCTGAGGATGATGTTGACCCGATGCACCGAGGAGGCAAAGGTGGTGATGAACAGCCGTTTGGGGGCTTGGGCAATGACGCGATCCAAGTTGGGGCGGACGGATTCCTCCGAGGCGGTGTAGCCAGGGACTTCGGCGTTGGTGGAGTCACTGAGGAGGCAAAGCACCCCTTTTTCGCCATGCTCGGCCAGTTTTTGGAGGTCGAAATGTTCACCATCGACGGGGGTGTGGTCAATTTTAAAATCGCCGGTATGGATGACGACACCGAGGGGGGTGTGGAGGGCAACGCTGAAACTGTCGGCCATGGAGTGGGTGTTGCGGATGTATTCCACGAGGAAGGCCGGGCTGATCCGTACCATGTCCCGGGGGGCGACAGTGTGGATTTTGGTGCGATCGCTCACCCCGGCTTCTGCCAATTTATCCCGCAATAGGGACATGGCCAGGCGGGGGCCGTAGATGTGGGGAATATCAAATTGCTTGAGGTGGTAGGCAAT
>RECT01000338.1 GCA_007693875.1 Spirulina sp. DLM2.Bin59 | reverse complement strand
ACAACGCCCCCACCAACCCCGGTGCTGTCGTGGCGGCAATGCCATCAATCTGATCCCAACCCAAACCCGCCTCGGCCAGGGCCTGATCTAAACAGGGGTTGATCATTTCCAAATGTTGACGGGCCGCCAATTCCGGCACAACCCCCCCATAGAGCCGGTGCAGATCAATTTGGGAGGCGACGACATTACTGAGGAGGGTGCGATTCGCGTTAGCGTACCTATCCCCCACCACCGCCACCGCCGTCTCATCACAACTGGTTTCAATTCCCAAAACAGTCGGCATTGTCCGAAAACCTCTGGATTTTTTACCGAAAATGTGTCAACTTCTGTTACAAATTCTTTAACTGGGTTAACAGCTCGGAGTAAGATTGCGACGATTGTACCGGCAATTGCTGCCATTTTTGTGTACATGAATCTTATTGTTTCGTAACAAAAGGTAACATTTCATGCGGAAGTTGTTGGCTTTAATTCTCATGGCGACGTTGTGGCTCAATTTTGCCCCCGCCGCCTCAGCAGATGACTATGCTCTAGTCCCCTGTAGTGAATCTCCTGCCTATATCCAAAAGTCTAAATCTTTTCGGAACACCACGGCTGACCCCGAATCTGGTCAAAAACGCGCCGAGCGCTATTCTGAAGCCCTCTGCGGCCCCGAAGGCTATCCTCACCTGATTGTCGATGGTCGTTGGGATCACGTTGGTGATTTCACCATCCCCAGCTTGATCTTCCTCTATATTGCAGGTTGGATTGGCTGGGTTGGTCGGTCTTATCTGATCGCAGTCAGTTCTGACAAAGATGCTGAAATGAAAGAGATCATCATCGATGTGCCTCTGGCATTTAAGCTCATGCTCGGCGGTTTCACCTGGCCCCTGGCGGCTTTGGCAGAATTCACCGGCGGCAAATTGACGGTTCCAGATACGGATGTCCCCATTTCCCCTCGCTAGGGATAGTGAAGACGCTTAAATCTCTGTTTGCATCAATTATTGGGAGAACCTTTCATGACTAAATTTCTTTCCACTGCGCCAGTGCTGATCATGGCACTATTGACGTTTACTGCTGGTTTGTTGATTGAATTCAATCGCTTTTTCCCCGACTTGCTGTTTCACCCCCTCCAGTAACCCCCTGAGGTTACGCGGGTTGCGCGTAAATCGTTGAGTGTTGAAAACTCGCAGTTCCTCTGAGGATTGCGGGTTTTTTGTGGCTAGATAGACTCCATAACCTTGAGGATCGCTGATGTTCAACACCGTGATGGCAACCTGGGCGGGAGAATTGGCGGCATTGGCAGGGGCGATGTTGTGGGCGATCGCCTCCCTGATCTATGCCCGCATCGGTGTCAACATTCCCTCTTTGGTGTTGAACTGGCTGAAGGGGACGGTGGGCATTGTGCTGATCCTCTGTACCCTGATGCTGCTGAGATCCCCTTGGCCCATCGCTCCCCCCTCTCAATTTGCGATCCTCACGTTTAGCGGTGTCGTTGGCATTGGCCTAGGGGATACCGCCCTGCTCAAAGCCCTCATGGCCCTAGGAGCGCGGCGGGGCATCTTAATGGAAACCTTAGCCTCTCCCTTGACGGCCCTCCTGGCCTGGGTGGTATTGGGGGAAACCTTAAACACCGTTGCGATCATGGGCATTCTCCTCACCCTTGGGGGGGTGACTTGGGTGGTTACGGAGAAAATCCCGGCCACAACCCGCAGCGGTTCCAGTGCGGCCATGGGGCTATGGTGGGGGATCTTGGCAGCCCTGGCCCAAGCGGTGGGGATGGTGTCATCCCGGTTTATTTTGGTGGATCTGAGTATTGCGCCCCTCTGGAGTAGCCTGATTCGGTTAACAGGGGGAGCGGTGGTTTTACTCCTGTTGTTGTGGCGACAACAGGGGCGATGGGTTCCGGCGGTGAGCCTGCCGCGTTTAACGGGGCGGGCTTGGCTGGCGGTGATCATTGCCGCCACGGGGGGAACCTATTTGGGCATTTGGTTGCAGCAAATTGCCCTGCAACGGGCCCCCGCTGCCATTGCCCAAACCTTGATGGGAACCAGTCCCATTTTTATCTTGCCCTTGGTGGCATTGTTGGGGGAAAAGGTCAGTTTACGGGCGGTGATCGGCGTGGGGGTGGCGATCGCCGGCATTGCCCTCTTATTTCAGGGGTGAAAAGAGCAAGCGGGGGGAGGATCAGGTGAATGGTGCGTCAGATTGATCAACCAGGATGCAAAAGAGCAGCATAACGACTGACGCACCATTTGATAAAGCAAACTGGCGAATTTCGTTAATAGTGTTCACTCCGCAGAATTTAACATTCGTTAATAAAAATAACTCCCCCTGTTTGCCCCGATCCATCGGCAAAATCCGCAAATATGCCCATTGGCTTTTGTCTCAACCTACGATAGGTTGCCGTCAGTAGAGCACCTTGATCAGAAAAAAAACTGTATTTTTTCCTACAAAAAAATTCATTCCCCTCAGTTCCAAAATCTTTAAATTTATTTCGATAAGATTGGCTTATAAAATTCAGAGGGCGAGGTTAACGCCATATTAAGTTTCAGAGGTTTTTATACCCATTTCCATGGAGTTTTCTTACCATGGACTGGGGGGTGACGTTTTTAATCCCTGCCCCTGATAAAATTCTTCATTTGATTAATCTATTTATGATCCCTTGCCCTTGCTGCGCCCAACCCATGGTTAGCCACGTTCACCGAAGCCGTGTCTATTGGTTTTGTCCCCACTGCCACCAAGAAATGCCAGACCTCCTCAACGTGATGATGACTAAACGTCAGCACGATCGCGCCCAAGCGGAGGCCCATTACCTAGCACCCCTCTCCCTCAGCCCTTTTCCACCAGAGGAGACAAATTTAGACTATGCCATGCCTTGAGATCGCTAAGGGCGCGATCGCGATACACCCCATAGCGATCGCGTTTACTGCGGATCTTCTGCTCTAAGGGGGGGATGATGCCAAAATTCGGCGGCATCGGTTGGAAATGCTTCGGGGAGGCGGAGGTGATGAAATCCACTAACGCACCGAGCATTGTTGTTTTGGGTGGCACGATGGGCCGTAACCCCAAGGCCAAACGGGCGGCATTGGTTCCCGCCAGCCAGCCCCCCGCAGCGGCGGCGGTGTAGCCCTCTGTCCCCACCAATTGGCCAGCGGCGAGGAGGGTTTCCCGTTGGTGGAATTGGAGGGTGGGGGCGAGGAGTTGGGGGGAATTGATGAAGGTATTGCGGTGCATCACGCCCATGCGGACAAATTCGGCATTTTCCAACCCTGGAATGAGGCGAAACACCCGTTTCTGCTCCCCCCAACGGAGATTGGTTTGAAATCCCACCAAGTTCCACAGTTGCCCGGCTTTATCCTCTTGGCGCAGTTGGGCGACGGCATAGGGGCGATCGCCTTCTGGGTGGCGGGGATCTTTCAACCCCACCGGCTTCAGGGGGCCATAGCGCATCGTTTCTTCCCCTCGCTGGGCCTGCTCCTCAATGGGCAAACAGCCTTCAAAGAATTTCGCCGTTTCCCGCTCAAAATCCTTCACCGGGGCCTGCTCGGCACTGCGCAATGCCTCCCAAAAGGCTAAATACTGCTCACGGGTAAAGGGGCAATTTAAATAGGCGGCCTCGCCTTTGTCGTAGCGGGAGGCCCGAAAGGCAATTTCTGGGTTAATCGAATCCCCAACAATAATCGGGCTAGCGGCATCGAAAAAGCTGAGGTAGTCCATGCCCGTGAACCGTTGCAGATCGGCGGTGAGGGCGGGGCTGGTGAGGGGGCCGGTGGTGAGGACGGTGATCCCTGCGGTGGGGAGGGTTGGGACTTCTTCCCTTTTGAGGGTGATGTGGGGATGGTTGGCGAGGGTTTGGGTGAGGTCGTGGCTAAAGACGCCACGATCCACCGCTAAGGCTCCCCCAGCGGGGACGGCATGGGCATCGGCCTTGGCAATGACAATTGAACCAAGATGGCGCAGTTCCGTATGGAGGAGGCCGGCGGCGCGATCGCTGGCTAAGGCCCCAAAGGAATTACTACAGACTAACTCGGCCAATTCTTCAGTATGGTGGGCGGGGCTAGTTTGCACCGGGCGCATTTCGTGCAAAATCACATCTACGCCAGCCTGGGCAATTTGCCAAGCCGCTTCTGTTCCCGCTAAACCGCCACCAATGACATGGATGGGTTGATCTGCCATAACCATAAACAACCTAAAAATTAAAGAGCAAGCGCTAGCCGTTGATTTTCAGCAAGGATCAACGAACGTGAGGGTTTTTAACCCGTCGTTATGATGATTTGACCGGTACCAATATAGGGCAATCGGATCAACATCTATCCTAGCCTGTTCTTTGATCGGCGTTCATCACCTGGTTTCGTCCGTTGGTTTTGGCTTCAAACAAACCTTGATCTGCCCGTTGGAAGAGGCTGCGGCCTTCGCGATCATCCCCCATGTGGAACGTGGCTACCCCAATGCTGAGGGTAATGGTCAAGTGCAGGTCTCGATCTACGGCGAAGGGATGATCCCCAATGAGAGCGCGTAACCGTTGGGCGATCGCCCCTGCTGCTTCGTTATCTGTATTTTTTAACAACACGACAAATTCTTCCCCCCCATAGCGAAACACGGCATCCTGCCGTCGGAGGTAGTTGCGAAGGCGTTGGGCCAAGAGTTGGAGGATGCGATCGCCTGCTTGGTGGCCGTGGTTATCGTTAACCGCTTTAAAAAAATCCACATCCAAAACCAGCAAACTGAGGGGAGTTCCCTGGGTTTGGGCCCGCCGAATCTGCCGCGTTAATTCCCACTCTAGGGCGCGACGATTGCTGAGGGTGGTGAGGGGGTCGGCTAAGGCGATGCTAGAGAGGAAGTCGTTGGCTGTCATCAGGTGACAATGTTGCGCCAGATAGCGTTTCGCCACCTCTAAATAAGCTTGAAAGAGCTGGTGTTCAGCGGCGATCAAGGCCGCCGTTTGGGGACAGGGCAATAATTCTAAATAGGCATCAGCGCCTTGGGTGAGTAAACCCACTTCCGTCAGGATGGCAGCAAGGTTATAGCGGGGTAAGGGGGTGGTATTGACAGCAATGCAATAAACAACGGTGAGGTGGCTCTGGTTTTTGAGGGGTTCGACATAGTCCTGCTCCACCAATGGGGGAGACAGAAGAACAATGGAAGCCCTTGCTGGCTTGAGCATTTTCAGCAAGCTGTCAAGGGTAGGTGACTCACAGGACACGGCTCCCCAAGGTTGGAGATACGGCTCCAGACGGGCTAAAAAGGGGCGACCACCAGCCACAACAATGGGAATATCCGATTTCATGGCATAATTTGCATATGTGGGAGATTTTTTAAGAATCTCTCTGCGGTGGTTTATGAGCTGGCAACTTCGTGACCGGCGGCCTCAATCCAGCCCTGCACCTGTTGGGGATCGGTGGCCTCGGTGACGGTTAAAAGGTGGCGATCGAGATCGGCGCTCACCGTTGCGGTGGGAAGATGATTCGTGATTGCTGTGGTAATGGTTTTCACACAGGCGGAGCAAACCATGGTGGGAACTTTAAGCTGAACAGGCATGGACAGTGATCACATCGTTAAAAGTGGGTAGCTTTCATTTTAACGCTTGCCAGGAAAATTGCCCTTGCCTCCCATTGGGGCTAAATGTTGAAGCCAGTGCCACAATACCAGTGCCACAATGGGGGAGAGAGTTTGTTAATATCCCTCCCTATACGATGCTGATCTCCATTGGACAAGTTCATCTTTCCCAGCCCCTAGGGGATGGTGTGATGGCGGACATCCTACCCATTGCCCTCATCCTCCCCAGTTCACAACAGGTTGTTTGGGGGGGAATTGTGGTGGGGGCGATCGCCTTCCTGGCCATTATTGTGCGTCAATTGCAGCAAATCACCGAGCGCACCCAAGATCTCGCCCACAAAGCCGCTCAACTAGAACGCAGTGAGCAGCAAAACCGCGCCATGCTCCAAGCGATTCCTGACCTCATGTTTCGCATGAATCGCCAAAGGCAATATTTGCACTATGTCCAGGCGCGGGAACTCCAGGATTTTTTTGAAGAGGAGCAGCAAGCCAATGCGGACTCCCATCCCCAATTACGAGCCGATGCCGATCCCCAATTAATCGAGGTGTTATTTAACCGGCAAGTCCTGGCCATGGAGCAGGCCCTTGCCACGGGGGAGGTGCAATATTATGAACAGGAAATTCCCTGTAGCGATCGCATCCAATATGAAGAGGTGCGGGTGGTTCCCAGTGGCCCCGATGAAGTGCTGTTTATGATTCGGGATATTAGCGATCGCAAACAGGCAGAGCAAGCCCTGAAAGTGAGCCAAGCGCAAACCCGCGCCCTGATCAACGGCTTGCCCGATCTCCTCATGCAGGTGGATCGGCAGGGGAACTATCTCGAAGCCGCCTGTTCCCACTTTTTTAGAAGTATTGTGCCGGTGAATAGTCTCGTGGGAACCAATCTCACCCAAACACTGCCCGCAGCCGTTGCTCACCAACGTTTAGAAATGATCCAACTGGCCCTCGATACCCAAACCATTCAACGCTACGAATTTACCCTAGAAGTTCAAGGCAAACTGCTGTACCAAGAGGCCCGCATTGTCCCCATGGAAGGGGAAAAAGCCCTAATTATTGTCCGCGATATTAGCGATCGCAAAGAAGCAGAACTGGCCCTCAAAATCGCCCAAAATGAACTGATTCAAGCGGAAAAAATGGCCGCCCTGGGGCAGTTGGTGGCGGGGATTGCCCATGAGATCAATACCCCCCTAGGAGCGATCCGCTCTTCAGCGGGGAACATGACCAAATACCTAGAGCAAACCCTCGCCCAGTTGCCTGCCCTATTACACAGCCTAGATTTAGAACAAACCCAAGCCTTTGTGGCGTTACTCCAGCGGGCGATGCACACCACCCCCCTCACCTCCGCCAAAGTTGAGCGCAAACTGCGGCGGAACCTCGGCAATGAGTTAGTCGCCCAGGGGGTGAAAAATGGGGAGGCGATCGCCGAACTCCTGGTGCTCATGGGGGTCTATACCGACCTGGAAAACATGATCGCTCTACTGCAATCCCCCCAGGCTGATCAGGTGATCACCATGGCCTATAAACTCTCCGGCCTCGCCCGCAGCACCCAAACCATCAACACCGCCACCCAAAGGGCGTCTAAGGTCGTCTTCGCCCTCAAAAGCTACGCCCACCAAGACCATTCCGGCGAAAAAATCCCCGTCCAAATCACCGATGGCATTGACACCGTCCTCACCCTCTACCACAACCAACTGAAGGGAGGTATTGAAGTGGTGCAAAAATACCAACCCCTACCCCCGGTGTGGTGTTACCCCGATGAACTCAATCAAGTGTGGACGAACCTGATCCACAATGCCATCCATGCCATGGCGCAACGGGGAACCCTGATGATCGCCACGCAATCCTGTGGGGATCACGTCCAAATTCAATTCACCGATACCGGCGTCGGCATTCCCCCCGAAATTCAGCACCGCGTTTTTGAACCATTTTTCACCACCAAAGCCACAGGGGAAGGCAGCGGTTTAGGATTGAATATTGTCCAGAAAATTATCAACAAGCATGAAGGCCGTATTGAGCTTACCAGCCAACCCGGTGCAACAGCGTTCACGATTTCCCTACCCATTCACACCCCTAAAACCAACGATGTCTAAGCCTGTGATTCTCTGTGTTGACGATGAACCCATTGTCCTCGAAAGCCTGCGATCGCAACTCCGGGAGGCCTTTGGGGAATGCTACATCTACGAAGTCGCCCAAGATGCCGATGATGCCCTGGAGGTGATTGACGAAATCCAAGCCGAAAGCACCGACATTATCCTGATCGTCTCCGATTGGCTGATGCCCGGCATGAAAGGGGATGAGTTTCTGATTCAAGTCCATGGGCGGTTTCCCCATGTGGTGAAAATCATGCTCACCGGCCAAGCCGACGCAACCGCCATTCAACGGGTACAGGAAGAGGCCAACTTGCATAAATGTCTCTTTAAACCCTGGTCAGAAAGCGAACTGATCAACACCATTCAATCAGGATTAGCAAAACTATGAACCGTCCTGCCATTGTTTGTGTTGATGATGAACTGATCATCCTGCAAAGTTTGCGGGATGAGTTACGCAATAATCTCGCCGCAGATTTCACCATTGAACTAGCCGACAGTGGCCACAGTGCCCTAGAACTGGTCAAGGAATTAATTGAGGAAGGCTATCACCTGCCGCTGATTATTTCTGACTACATTATGCCGGATATGCGGGGGGATGAATTACTGGCAAAAATTCATCAACTTTCCCCCCAAACCCTGAAGGTGATGTTAACGGGACAGGCCACCGTTGAAGCCGTTTCCCACGCCATCCAGCACGCCAAGCTCTACCGCTACATGGCCAAACCCTGGGAATCGGAAGATTTAAAGCTGACGGTGAGCGAAGCCCTCAACGCCTACCAGCAGACCCAAAAACTCGCCGCCCAACATCAGGAGTTGTTGAAACTGAACCAGGCCCTTGAGGAGGCGAATCTTTCCCTGGAACAGCGGGTGGCGGAACGCACCCAGGAACTTTCCCAGGCTTTGGAGAGCCTGCAAATGGCCCAAGAAAGTTTAATTCAATCGGAGAAAATGGCCGCCTTGGGGCAGTTGGTGGCGGGGGTTGCCCATGAGATTAACACCCCCATGGGGGCGATCCGGGCTTCCATTGGCAGTTTAAATACGGCCTTGGGGCGATCGCTCTCCGATCTCCCCCTCCTATTCCGCACCCTCTCCGAAGAACGGTGGGCAGACTTTCAACATCTGCTCACCATCACTGCAAATCACCAAGATATCCTCATTTCTCGCCAAGAACGCAAAGCCCGGCGGCGGTTGACCACCATCCTCACAAACCACGGTCTGGAACAGGCAGAGGATCTAGCCATGCGGTTGATTCTCCTGGGCATCACCGATGAAGTAGAACCCCTCCTCCCCCTCCTCCGTTCGGAGGATTGCGATCTCGTCCTCAACACCGTTTATACCCTCGCGATTCAACGCAATAGCGGCAAACGCATCCAGCTAGCCGTGGAAAAAGCCACCCAAATTGTTTCCGCCCTCAAAAGCTATGCCCGCCAGAGCAATAGCACCGAAATGACGGAAACGGACTTATGTAAAAATATTGATCTGGTTTTAACGATTTATCACAACAGCCTCAAACAAGGCATCGAGGTCAAGAAGGATTACAATAAAGTACCCCTAATTCCCTGTTATCCTGACGAACTGACCCAAGTTTGGACAAACCTAATTCACAATGCCATCCATGCCATGGACGGTCACGGTGAAATGACGATCCAGCTTCAACAGGTTGACACCAGTATTGTCGTTAAATTTACAGACACCGGCTGTGGTATTCCCCCCGACCTACAATCTAAAATTTTTGATCCCTTCTTCACCACCAAAGCCGTAGGGGAGGGGAGTGGCATGGGCTTGAGCATTGTGCAGCGGATTATCGAACGGCATCGAGGGCAGATTCGAGTGGAAAGCCAACCGAGTGGAACAACGTTTACGATTGTATTACCGCTCCCCTCTAGGGCTTAACCCTTACCGGGCACAATTAAACTCCCAATTCAGAGGGTGCTAGGCTTGGGGTGGAGTCCCATTCATTGACCATAACTGTAAATTGACTTTGAGAGGATAGTCCATGGGTAAGCCGACCATTATTTGTATAGATGATGAGCAATTGGTATTAGCCAGTCTGCGGGATTCTCTTCATCAAGCTTTGGGCAATGATTATGTAGTGGAAATTGCCGAAAGTGGTGAGGAGGCCCTAGAGCTGATTACCGAACTGTTGGCGACGGCGACGGAAATCCCTTTAATCATTAGTGATCAATTAATGCCGGGCCTGAAGGGGGATGAAGTCCTGGCGGAAATTCATCGCTATTTACCCCGGACGCTGAAGGTGATGCTGACGGGCCAAGCGACGGCGGACGCGGTGGGTCGGGCGGTGAATCATGCCAATCTCTATCGCTACATTCCCAAACCTTGGAGCGGCTTGGGGCTGATTGAAATGGTGAAATCTGCCCTGGAGCAGTATTTCCAAGATCAAGATACCCACGAAGTTAATTCTGTTCTACAGGAGTTAAATGAACAACTGGAGCAGGAAGTGGAGTTGCGAACCGCAGCCCTACGATATCACATTAATCTAGAGCAACTGATTACCGAAATTTCTACACAATTTCTCAATACGAATACGGTATCTATTGATGATCAGATTAACGATGCTTTAGACCAGTTTGGGCGTTTTTTTGGGGTCGATCGCAGTTATGTGTTCCGGGTTGACCCAACGCGGCAGGAGGTTTGTTGTTCCCATGAATGGTGTGGGCCGGGGATTCAAGCCTACCGCGAACAGTTACAGGGGTTGCCGATTGTGGCGATGCCTTGGTTGTTTAAGCAGTTGAAGGTGGGCAAAACGGTGCTGATTCCGGCGGTGGAGAATTTGCCCCCGGAGGCAACGGCGGAACGGGCGGAGTTCCAAATGGAGGGGATTCAATCCCTGATCTGTGTACCGGTGATGGTGCAGGAGCAATGGGTGGGGTTTGTGGGGTTTGATGTGGTGCGGGAGCAGCAAACCTGGCCGATCCAAACGGTTCAT
>RECT01000223.1 GCA_007693875.1 Spirulina sp. DLM2.Bin59 | reverse complement strand
ACCAACCCATCTAGGGGCGGCTCTGCCGACGAACTCCCCAGCACCAAATCTCCTGGTTCTGGGCTGGTTTGTAACTGCACACCCATGAGCCTTTCATCCATAGTCCAATAAGGCCAATCTCCCCCATGAAATCCCGCCCGTCCGGATGGACATCACCGTTTCCCCCGCAACCCCCTCGGCAACATCCCAACCTACCGCCGTTGCCACCAAATCACTGCCGCCGCCATAAACGCCAACCCTGGAAAAATCACAATGGCTAACCAACCCAACAATGTTGCCTGCTCTAGGGATAGATAAATACGACGATTTTCCAAATTCTTCGGCCGGATTGCCAGGAGACCCTCATCCTCATCCGCCAGCCATTTCACCGCATTGAGAAACATATCCCCATTCAGTTGTTGCCCAAACCAGCCATTACTGGCAAAGGTGGCATTGCCAAACACGACGAGGCGAGATTCTGGGTTCGGTTCCAATTCTGGGATTGTTGCGGGTTCTTCCGGGGCTTCTTCCGGGGCGTTGGGATCAACCTCACTGGTGAGGGGATTGAGACGAAAAGGCTCCGGTTCCGAGGCAATCGCCATCAACCGTTGCACCACCAGGTCGGGATCGGCGGGCCGACTTAAAGCGACCCCTAAATTTAAAGGGCCGGGTTCATCCACTTCAGGATTAAATTCCAAATTTTCCGAGGCCACATTCTGCTCTGCCCAACTCTCGGTGTTTGTGATCGCCAGGGGCGTTGCGGTGACATCCTCTGGAGGATCGAGCATAATTGCCTGAGCGAGGGGATAAAAGGAAATATTATTCTGGAAACTGGCGGTAATCGGATGGCTGCCGTAGTTGGTGACAATAGGGGTTGCCGGGCCCAAATTCACCGCATCCCCCGCCCCAGAGGCATCAATCACGAGCCGGCCATCGAGGGTAACGCCCCATTCCGCCAAGAGGGACTCCAAACCGGAGGAGGTTTCAGGATCAAAGAGCATCAAGGCACTGCCCCCAGCCGCTAGATAGCGGTTAATTGCCCGTATTTCTCCCCCAAATAGTGCACGGGAGGGACTGGCGATGATCAAGACGGTGGTTTCTGGGGGGACTTGGCCAACAGCAGTAATATCCAAGGTTTCCACTTGATAACCTTTTTCCCTGAGGTGATTCACTGCTTCATAGAGGCCCCCTTCTACGGGTTCTAGGGGTAATTCCCCATGGCCCTGGAGAAAATAAATGATCGAGGGGCGATCGCGTCGGATCTTTTCAATGCCATTGGTAATTTGGACTTCCGAGAGGGAGCTACCCTCTCGCAATGTTTGAATCAGTTGGGTTCTCCCCTCATATTCGAGATGAACTTCCCCAATCCGTTCCATGTTAAAGCGGTTGGCGATGGCGACATCAAATTGCGGGTCGGCGTATTCGTAACGAAAATAGCGACTGAGGCGGCTGTAGTTGTTGAGGAGGGTTTGATCAATGGGGTTGGGGACGGGTTCAAAGATCCAGACCTTGAGGGGGTTTTCTAAGCTGCTGACGATCGCCTCTGTTTGGGGAGAGAGGGTAAACAGTTGCGTTTCCGTGAGATCGAGGCGGGTGGAAGACCGCACCGCCAAGATATTGATCGACGTTAAGATGGCCAACACTGCCAAGGTGGCAATGAGTGCATTAGTGTTAACTTGGGTTGATCGTTGCTGTGCCACCCGTTGCCACAGGCCACTCCGCAGCCCCAGGGCAATGCCGATTAACAACAATCCCACGGTTAAAACGCCAATTCCCGGCACTGAAGCCACCTGACCCATACCGAGGATCACTATTCCAGCGGTGACTGCAACCAGGCCAAACCAAAGAACACCCTGCCACAGGTTAAGCTTCAAAACAGAGGGAATCTTCATAGGGGGGAATCGGCTCACACAAGAATCATGATTAAACTCTACACGCAACCCGGACAAGGGCAAGCTTGGTTGGCCCAACAGCGGCGCAAATCTCCCTATTTTGCCTGTATTTTGGGTTTTACGGCAACGGGCCTGCGGCCCGGTATTTCCGCAGCAGGGGCCACACCAACGGATCGGCAATATACGGCGATCGCCGATGCCGAATTTTTAATCAATGGCCCCCGCCCTGATCCCACTTACCCCTTGCCTCCCCTCGCTCAGGGCGCCTCGCCAGTGTTGATCAGTCGCGCTGTTGTTGCTGGTTTAGCAATGCCGGTGGATTTATTCAACAGTGGACTGCCCCAACCGCCGGCGGTTCCCTGCCATGATTTGGGAGGAATGCCGGCCCAATGTGTGCTCACGGGGGCAGCTTTGCCGTTGGCGGTGGTGGAGGGTTTGGTGCAGCGGGGGTTAACTTGGGGCGAGCAGTACCCGATCGCCGATCCCCTTAGGGGGGGCGATCGCTATCTGCTCATCGGGGAATGTGTGGTGGGGGGAACGACGACGGCCCTAGGGGTTCTCCTTGGCTTAGGCATCGCGGCGGCGGGGAAAGTGAATAGTTCCCATCCTCACTGCAACCATGGGCAAAAATTAGCGTTGGTGCAAACCGGATTAGCCGAGGCCAGATTGGGGAGTGATCCCGACCCCTTAGCGGTGTTAGCGGCAGTGGGGGATCCGATGCAATGTGCGGCGGTGGGGATGGTGATGGCGGCCAGTCGGCGCGGGGGGGTGTTGTTGGCGGGGGGAACACAGATGTTAGCGGTTTATGCCCTGGCTCAGGCTGTCCATCGTTACCACGGCATCCCCTGGGAACCGACGCAAATTGTCGTGGGAACCACCCGTTGGGTAGCAGAAGATCCGACGGGGGACACAGTGGGCCTCGCTGAAGCCATTGGCCCTGTGCCCTTGTTAGCCAGCCAACTCAATTTTTCCACCTCAAAAATCCCCACATTGCGGGCCTATGAGGCGGGTTATGTGAAGGAAGGGGTGGGGGCAGGCGGCTGTGCGATCGCCGCCAACCTAACCGCAAATTGGCAAAATCAGGATTTATTAAGGGAGATTGAGGCGATCGCCCACACCCTCTAGGGGCGAAAAATCTTTTGCCCCGGCCCATTCCGTGGTATCCCCCCAGCTCCGGTATGGTAGAAAGACCGATTTATGGATAAGTTCAAGATGGCGATCGCCTGGCAAGAAGTTAAAGCCTACCAAGACATCCAGTACCACAAGACCGATGGCATTGCGAAAATCACGATTAACCGCCCTCACAAACGCAATGCCTTCCGTCCAGAAACAGTACAGGAACTCTACGAAGCTTTTTGTAATGTGCGGGAAGACCCCCGCATTGGGGTGGTGCTGTTCACCGGAGCCGGCCCCCACAGCGACGGAAAATACGCCTTTTGTTCCGGCGGAGATCAATCTGTCCGGGGCGAAGCAGGATATCTCGACACCCAAGGCACACCCCGTCTCAACGTCTTGGATCTACAGCGCCTGATCCGCTCCATGCCCAAGGTCGTCATCGCCCTAGTGGCAGGATATGCGATCGGCGGTGGCCATGTACTCCATCTCATTTGCGACCTCACCATTGCCGCTGATAACGCCATTTTTGGCCAAACTGGCCCCAAGGTGGGCAGCTTTGATGGCGGCTTTGGGGCATCCTATCTAGCTCGCTGTGTGGGGCAAAAAAAAGCGCGGGAAATTTGGTTTCTCTGCCGTCAGTACAATGCCCAGCAAGCTTTGGAGATGGGCCTCGTGAATCATGTCGTTCCCGTCGATGGGCTCGAGGCGGAAGGCCTGCAATGGGCCGAGGAAATTTTGCAAAAAAGCCCCATCGCCATCCGTTGTCTCAAGTCTGCTTTTAATGCCGATTGTGATGGCCAGGCGGGGTTACAGGAATTGGCCGGCAATGCCACACTCCTTTACTACATGACAGCGGAAGGCAGTGAAGGAAAACAAGCTTTCCTGGAAAAACGCCCCCCGGATTTCCGCCAATACCCCTGGCTGCCCTAACTCCCTGCCAGTAACTCAATAAACCGTTGTGGATCGGTGAACTCCCCCACAATCCGGCGCGTCGGAGTGGGGGAAACCCGGATCAATGTCGGAATAGCAGTAATGTGATCCTGTTCCGCCATTTCTGGGTGTTTATAGATATCAATCACCTTGAGGCTGTAGGGGCCCGGTAAACTCACCTCCAACAATTCATGGAGTTGTTGCAGCGTCCGTTCCGTCAGCGTATTGTCCCCCGACACAAACAAACGCAACACATAGTTTTGGATCCCGGAGGGCGTGGGATCATCCCCCAGGAGCATTAAATCCTGGCCGCGATTTTGCCATTGTTCATAGGCAACAATTAAATTTTGTTCCTCCCACAGGGCCGGAAAGCGATCGCGATAGGTTTCGATCATTTGTAATTCCGGCGTATCCGCCTGCCAGGGCATCAACTGCCACACCACATCCGGCATTTGAAAAATCACATTTAACAGAGCTTGATACTTCTCAACCAATGGATGTAACTCCGCCACCACCCGCAACTCTTGCGTCTGGGTATCCCACCACCGATCAATAGTCGCTGTATAAAACGGCACCAGGAAATGGGGCGGCTCCGTCAGCCCCAACAGTTCCTGAAGGGCAACACAAAGATCACTATGCCATCGACGCTGTTTATTAGCATCAATGGCATAAATGACATCACCTGCCGGCGTAAACAGTGCAATCCCTTTAAACTGTTCCGGCCTGTGGCTATGACCTACATTAGCCACACCCTAAACCCGACCCCGGAGCATTTGGGCCATTTCATTGGGGGTAGGGGATTTTTCCAAAGCCGTTTCTTCGGTGATCCGGCCTTCTTCATAGAGGCCATAGAGGGCTTGGTTCATCGTCAACATGCCATCAAATTCACTCAACATCATCAACTCGTGCATTTCCTCATACTGCCCCTTGGCGATGTACTCTTTCATCGTTTCAGTGTTGATCAAAATATCGTGGAAAGCAGCCCGCTTACCGTCGGTGGTGCGGCATAGCCCCTGGGCAATAATGGCGACGAGAGATTCCGACAAGCCAATGCGCGTGGCATGTTGTTCCTCAGCGGTGTAGAGGTTCAAAATCCGTTCAATGGTTTTAACCGCACTGTTGGTGTGGAGGGTTCCCATGACCAAGTGACCGGTTTGGGCAGCCTTGAGGGCAGTGTTCACCGTACCCTTGTCCCGCATTTCTCCCACCAGAATCAGATCAGGATCTTCCCGGAGGGCAGCCTTGAGAGCATTGTCAAACAGGAGGGTATGGGTTCCTACTTCCCGGTGTTTGATCAGGGCCTTTTTGCTATTGTGGACAAATTCCACCGGATCTTCAATGGTAATAATGTGCTTGGCATGCTCTTTGTTGATGTAGTCAATCATCGCCGCCATGGTGGTGGATTTCCCTGAACCGGTGGGTCCCGTCACCAGCACCAGACCCTTATGGGAATCGGAAATATCCCGAAACACTGGCGGTAGGCGCAATTGCTCCATGGTGAGAATTTTCAGCGGGATCAACCGCATGACAATGCAAGGACCAGTGAGGGAATCGAAGACGTTAATCCGTACCCGTGCAAATTCGTATTGCTTCGCGGTATCCAGTTCCTTAGTATCTTTGAATTGTTGAATTTCCTGCTCGGTGCAAATTTCCCGCATCCAACTCCAGAATGTGGGGGCATCGGTGACGGGAAAATCGAGTTTGGCCATCTCGCCACGATCGCGCACCCGTGGCTCTTCCCCCACACCCAAGTGAATATCTGAATACCCCTCCTTATTCGCCAAATCGATAATCTCTTGACAGCTGGGTTGGCCGGGAGATCGCTGTTCTGAAGGGGATGCGGCGGCGGGACGGGGTGCGGCGCGACGGTCAGCGGGCATATGTTGGGTGACATCGCCACCCGGTGCAGCGGGGGGCCGTCGTCCAGGGGGGGGAGCCGGAGCGCGACGGGGGGGAGCTGGGGGACGTTGTGGGGATTGTGTCATAGTTGAACCGCAGGAGGAGATTTTGCTCTTTCCCCATCTTAAAGGCAATTGAGCGAGGCGGGGTATTCTCCCCCATTGCAAAAAAAGGAGCATTGTGAATGCTCCTTTTTAGGGATCGAAACCCGGATGAAACCCTAGTAGAGCTCTTCTTCTTTGTGGGTTTCGATCGTGCAGTCTGAGGTGGGGTAAGCCACACAGGTCAGCACATAACCGGCTTGAATTTGATCATCATCCAAGAAGGATTGATCGGATTGATCAACCGTGCCCGCAGTGATTTTACCGGCACAGGTGGAGCAAGCCCCAGCGCGGCAGGAGTAGGGCAGGTCAATGCCTTGCTCTTCTGCAGCATCGAGAATGTACTCATCTTCAGGAACATCGATGGTGGTATTGATGCCTTCGGCTTCACTGATCAGGGTAACTTTATAGGTCGCCATGTTAAAACTCCTCTCTATGTGGATAGCAGCCTGGACTTCCCTCAGTTTGATCAAAATCAACTGAGTTCAGTTTCTCTAGTTCTGATACTACGGGAAAATTTCAGCCCAACGGTGGCGCATTAGCAATGAAAGTCTTAAGTTTCTGTAACATAAACAATGGTTATGTTGCTTAATGGTTCAGTTTCCCGCACCACATCTGAGAGCACCTCAATGGCTGTGGGGACGAAAAACGGGGGCGAAGGATTTTTGTGCCTCCGGCAGGCTTACGCCAACGCCCCTACGGGATGGAAATTTGATGACCAATGATGGCTCAAGGCAGATTTGAACTGCCGACCTTGGGCTTATGAGTCCCCTGCTCTAACCAACTGAGCTACTGAGCCGTTTTTCTGTCACGGTTTATAACCGTAGCACAAAGGGGAAGGATTGGGCAAGATTGGGCTGGAAAAATGTTGATTTCCTAACGAGGGACGGGAACAGCGTTGAGCAATCCTTTAATCACCGTGTCTACGGTTACGCCGTCCAGGAGGGCATCGGGAGAGAGAATGAGGCGATGGCGCAGGAGGTCGGGGGCGATCGCCTTGACATCATCGGGGGTGACGAAATCCCGCCCCCCCAACCAGGCATAGGCTTGGCTGGCCCGGAACCAGGCCACGGCAGCACGGGGGGAAGCCCCGAGGGCCAGGTCGCGGGTTTGGCGCGATCGCCCCACCAAGGCCAGCAAATAATCCACCACTCCATCCGCCACCTTCACCCCCCGGGCCGCCTGTTGAGCTGCCAAAATCATCGCCACATTTAACACGGGTGGCTCCTCAACTGGGGGGGAAGTTTCCAAATTCAGCAACATCTGTTTTTCCGCCTCCACCGCCGGATAGTTGACCACCACCTTAAATAAAAACCGATCTAACTGCGCCTCGGGCAAGGGATAGGTGCCCTCAAACTCCAGAGGGTTCTGGGTGGCAATCACCCAAAACAGCGGCGAAAGGGCCAGGGTTTCACCATCGAGGGTGACTTGTCGCTCCTCCATCGCTTCTAACAGAGCCGCTTGGGTTTTGGGGGGGGTGCGGTTAATTTCATCAGCAAGGAGAATTTCCGTAAAAATTGGCCCCTGCTTGAGGGTGAAGCTGCGGCTATTGAGGTCAAAAATATGCGTGCCGAGGATATCGGCGGGGAGGACATCGGGGGTGAGTTGGACGCGGCGAAATTGGGCTTGCAGGCCGAGGGCGATCTGTTTCACCAATAGGGTTTTCGCTGTACCGGGAACCCCTTCGAGGATCACATGACCCCCCGCTAACAGGGCCACCAGAAGCGAGTTGATCGTCTGGTTTTGGCCCACAACGGTACGGGCAAGGCGGGCTTTTAAGGCGGCGAAGGCTTTGGGGGAGATGGCCATGGGTGGGGAAGTTGGGGGGAAATTCCGCTATTTTCTTTAATATTCTGGCAAGGTTAGGGGCGATCGGATTATGCTGGGTGATTAATATCCGCTGCCCTTGAACTGATGACTCATTCCTTTGACCATTACTATCAAGTGTTGGGTCTCGAACCGGGTGCGTCCCTGGAGGACATTAACCAGGCCTATAAGGATTTAGCCTTTATCTGGCATCCCGATCGCCTTCCCCAGGATAACCCTCGTTTGCAAGAAAAAGCCGCCGCCCGCCTCAAGGACATTAACCACGCCCGCGATATGTTGCGACAGCGATCGCCCCAAGCTGTCCGTCCCCCTGCGCCCCCCCAATCCACCACCCAAACCTATTCATCCGCCCGCCCCCCGGAACCGCCCCGCTCCTATGCCCAACGGCCGCCGGAAGCCTATCGCGCCTACCGTCAATCGCCGCGACCTCCAGAACCGCCCCGCTCTTACCGTCGCCCCGCCTCCCCCAATTTGGAGGGGGCAGATCTGCGGGGGAAAAACTTGCAAGAGCGGGATCTATCGGGGCAAAATCTCCGGGGTGCAAACCTAATGGGGGCGAACCTCCGGGATGGTTTTCTCCATGGGATTAATTTGGAAAATGCCAATTTACGCCAAGCGGATCTATTTCGCGCCAACCTGCTTCAGGCGAATCTCCGCAATGCCAATTTAGAGGGGGCCAATTTAATCGGCGCTGATCTCAGCGGTGCGGATCTCAGTGGGGCGAATTTACGCAATGCTCAGGTCGGCAGGGGCGATCGCTGGATGGTGAAGCTCACGGGGGCGAATTTGAGTGGGGCGATTTTGCCTGATGGTCGTCAATGTGCGTAAGGAGCAAGGAAAAGGGAAAAAGGGAAAGGGTAAAGGGTAAAAGGGGGGAATAGGTGAAGCGGAACTGTTCCTGCATGGGGTCAGTCTGGTTTAACATTAATTTAAACTTCACTTCTCCTGTGATTTTGGGCAATGCTGAAATCGAAATATTGGTTTCCCCTCCTGCTCTCGGCATTTGTTGCCACTGCTCCCCTCGTTCCCTTGCCGGCCCTGGCCCTCAGACCCCAGGAAGAAACCCGCATCCGCCTCTATGAACAGGCTAGCCCTGCGGTGGTCACGATTGATACGGGTCGGGGCAATGGTTCCGGCAGTATTATTCGCGCTACGGGTTTGGTGCTCACGAATCATCACGTGGTGCAATCTGCGCCACGGGGTCGGGTCGTGGTGATTACGGCGACGGGCGATCGCCATCAGGGCCAAGTGATTGCCCTGGATCGGGCTAACGATTTGGCCCTGGTGCAAATCCTCAGCCGTCGACAATTCCCGGTCATTCCCACTGCTCGCCCGAACTCGGTGCGGGTGGGTCAAGAGGTCTATGCTATTGGTAGCCCCTTTGGCCTGTCGGGAACCCTCACTACGGGCATCCTCAGTCGTATTGCTCCCAATGGGGATTTACAAACTGATGCGGCGATTAACCCCGGCAATTCCGGCGGCCCGTTGCTCAATTCCAATGGTGAACTGATCGGCGTGAATAAGGCGATCATGACCCCCAATCGGGGCAACGTGGGCATTGGTTTTGCCACCAATATTGCTGCGGTTGAGGCCTTGATTGATCGCAGTCGTGAGGCGATCGCCACTGCTACCGCATCCCGCCAAGACAACCCCGCCCCGCCGCCCCAAGCCTCCCGACCGACGGGCAACGCCATTCGCTTGGGGGTATCTATGACCCCGGATTTAAGGATTCAGGGGGTTGAGCGGGGTTCTTTGGCAGCACGGATGGGGTTAAGACCGGGCGATCGCCTTGTGGCCATTAACCGCCAGCAGATTCGTTCTGTGGAGGATCTACTGCTATTTCTGAATAGCAACCCCGATGCGGCCCTCTTTACCATTGCTCGCGGCCGTCAACTGGCCAACTTTCAAATTCGCTTTTGATGATCTCCTTGCCTATGCCCGCCTCTGGAGTTTGTTTACATATTGGCTGCGGCCTGGTAGTTGCCCCCGGTTGGCAAAATTTGGACACTTCCCCCTCGCTGCGGTTAGTGCGTTTGCCATTGCTTGGGCCAGGATTGCAACGGTTGGCGGGGTTGCCGCCTTGGCCGGCCGCAGTGGCCTATGGGGATATTGTGCGGGGGTTGTCCCTCAAGCCGGAGAGTTGTGATCTGGTCTACGCCTCCCATATGCTAGAACATCTCACATTGCCGGATTTTCACCGAGCGATGGGGCATATTTTCGGCTATTTGCGATCGCAGGGGACATTTCGGGCCGTAGTTCCAGATTTGGCGGCGTTGGTGGCTCAGTATGAGCGCGATCGCCATAATCCTGAGGCTGCCCCCCAAGCGGCCCATCGCCTCATGATCGATTCCCTCCTGGGCAACAATCTTCCCCGTCAGACAATCCCCCAGCGGCTCCGCCTCGCCTTTGCCAATAATCACCACCAATGGATGTGGGATCAAGCATCCCTCGCCGAGGCGTTTCGGCATCAGGGCTATATCAAGGTGCGTTGTTGTGAATATGGGGATTGGCGTGATCCCCGCTTTGCCGACGTGGAGCATCCCGAAAGTTTCCCGGGGGCGATCGCCATCGAAGGCATCAAACCTTAAATTGTCTCCATGGGTTTTGCCCGCCGCTCATGCCGCTCATCGGGGTGGCAAGGGCGGCCACCAACGGAAAAACAAGATAGCCTTGAGCCAAGGCAGTTGATCAGTTAATATGGAGGAGTAGGAATAAATACTCAGGGAGTTTTTTGATTATTTTAACTTTTATGGATTTTTGAACAAAATTAGCGACGCATTCCCCCACCTCGGAACAGGTGGGGGTCAAGGAGCGGCGGTTTCTATGTTAT
>RECT01000214.1 GCA_007693875.1 Spirulina sp. DLM2.Bin59 | reverse complement strand
CAAACCCCTGCGGAGACACCCCCCAACCCACCACCCGAGTTGATTTGCCCCAGGGGGGGACTGACGAGGGCGAAACTTTCGACGTTTTGAGCCAAGACGGGCAGGGGGGATAGGGATGAGGCGATCGCCCCAGTCCCCAACCCCAGCAGAAGAGTCCCTAGGTTCCCCATAACACTGGGGGGTAGATACGGCATCGGTTTTGACATTGTTGTGTTTCCTCACAAACCAAAAATTTTCAGCGATCTTGCTGGATTATCTTAAGAATGATTATCATTCTTGGAGAATTGTGAGTATGATAATCATTATCACTTCAAAAAGCAAGGGAACGGGGTTGCAATGGCGGAAACAAAGAGGGGACAAGGCTTGCAGGTCAATAGTCCAGGGTGGTATCAAGCCTTAAGATTAGGGGAGCGTCTAGGGTTAGGGCTGCCGGGAGCAGTGCAGAGCCAGGTGAGCGATCGCCACCGGGAACGCTGGCAACAGCAAACCCCTTTTCAGGAAGGGGAGTATTGGCAGCAAAAGTTAGCCGTTGAAGGAATGAGCGAAGCGACTTGGCTGGCAGGGGTGGGAGAGTCCCCCGATTCCCTCGCTCAACGTTCGACTCCCCCGGCATGGTTGGCACAACTGCGGGAGGCTTTTCATCGTTCAGACTGGGATAATATTCACATTGCTTCCGGCGCAGATTTAGCGGATGAGCGTTTAATGGTGGGGTTGCTCCATTGGGTGCGGCCTTTGCTCAGTGATGCGATCGCCCGTTTGGAAACTCAACTCCCCCCCTTACCCCCCTCCTGGGGTGTAGATAGCCTCAAACGGCTCCTACTGGGCCATTTACCCGATCAACTGCTCAACTTGATCGCTCAGACACTCACCCTAGAGTTAAACGTCGCTCGTTTAAACGGTCAACTCTCAGGAGACACAGCCAAAGAACGATTTCTGGACTTTATTGAACAGTTAAAACAGCCCAAGAGGGCGATCGCCCTTCTGGAAGAATATCCCGTCCTTGCCAGGCAGTTAGTTCTACACCTAGAGCAATGGGTGAGTAGTAACATAGAACTCATTCAGCGTCTAGTTGCAGATTGGCCCCTGATTTGTGCTCAGTTCAGTCCAGAGCAGCCCCCCGGACAACTGGTGAAGATTCAACAGGGAGCAGGCGATCGACATTGTGAAGGGCGTTCCGTTGCCATCTTACAATTCAGCCATTTTAAACTGGTCTACAAACCCAGATCCCTCGCCATTGATCAACAATTTCAAGATCTTCTCCAGTGGTTTAACTCCCACCTTCCCCAGATTCCTTTCCCCCAAATTAAAATTCTCGATCAAGGACAATATGGTTGGATGGAATACATCACGCCAGCCAGTTGTGAAACCGCCGCTCAAATTGACCATTTTTATCAAAGAATTGGTCATTACTTAGCCCTTCTTTACACCTTAGAAGCCACCGACTTTCACCTAGAAAATCTCATTGCAGCCGCAGAAAATCCCGTCCTCATTGACCTAGAAACCCTCTTTCGTCCTGAACGCATTGATCCCAATAGTCCTGAATCCTGTTTAATTGCCAATCAAAAAATGGCGCAATCCGTGATGAGCGTAGGATTATTGCCCCAACGCATTGCCCTGAAAGAAAAATCCGCTGGTTTTGATGCCAGTGGTTTAGGGGCAGTGGGGGGAGAAACACTACCCACTCGGAGTGCACAGCTCACCCAAATCGGGACAGATCAGATGCGCGTCACTCGACAATCGGATATTCTCCCCCCAGCTCAAAATCAACCCCAACTCCAGGGAAAACCTGTTCAAGTCTGGCAGTATCAAGCCTCAATCTTACAAGGCTTTACTACCCTTTATCATCTTTGTTTAAAGCACCGTTCCCAACTACTTAACCATTGGCTACCTAAGTTTGCCAACTGTGAAATCCGCGTCGTTTTACGCGACACACGCCTCTACGGATTACTCTTAAAAGAAAGTTATCACCCCGACCTTTTACACAATGCTCTTGATCGCGATCGCTTCTTCGATCATCTGTGGGTTGACGTTCCCCACCGTCCCAGCTTAACCCAAATTATTAACCTTGAAAAACAAGCCCTATGGCGAGGGGATATTCCCTTTTTCACCACCCGCCCCAGCTCCTCCCATTTAGTGAGTGAAGGTCAAGAAATTGCCGAGTTTTTTCAACAATCTGGATTAGATCGAGTTAAGCAGAAAATAGACCGCTTAAGTGAAGAAGACCTACAGCAACAACAGAAATTCATTCAAGTTGCCTTAAACAGCTTGATCTTACAACAATCTGAACAGCATCAAGATTTTAAGAATTTCCATTTCTTACAATTTACTCCCCTTAAAATTGCTAAAGATCTGGCCCATTCTGCTACCCTTAATCCCAGACTGATCAACACGGCTCAACAGATTGCTTCCCATCTCAAAAAATTAGTGATTACCGAAGAACATAAAGCCGCTTGGCTCGGTTTAGGCACAGTGGGTGAGGGACATTGGTCACTTAAACCTTTGGCGTGGGATTTATTTGAAGGACTTTCCGGTATCACCCTATTTTATGCCTACTTAGGGGCAGTATCAGCGGATCATGCTTACACCAAGTTAGCTCAAAAATGCCTCAATACTATCCTCATGCAAACCCACTTTGATCAGCCCTTTATCCAGTCCATAGGTGGCTTTAATGGTTGGGGAGGATTAATTTATACCCTTAGTCATCTAGGACACCTTTGGCAGCAGCCAGAGCTATGGGAACAAGCCTTAATCTGGTTAGAAAAAATTTCCTCATTAGTAATCAAAGATGAAAGCTTTGATATTGTTTCCGGTGCTGCTGGCTGTATTTTAGGCTTAATCAGTTTGTATCGCTGTACTCCTGAACCAAACCTGAAAAAAATTGCCCAGGCTTGTGGAGATCATTTATTAACAAAAGCTCTCACTATGCCCCAGGGTATCGGTTGGTTAACCTTGCCCCCTCGACAGCCTTTAAGTGGCTTCTCCCATGGGGTCGCTGGCGTTGGTTTTGCCTTGGTAAAACTAGCCCAATTTACTGGAAAATCTTGTTATCAAGAGGCAGCAATGGCAGCTTGGAATTATGAGCGTAGTCTATATCAAGCAAAGGAAAAAAAATGGTACAATGCACCCAATGAACCTTTGAGTTCTTCCGTGGGATGGAGTTATGGTGCGACTGGGATCGGTTTAGCTCGTCTGGGCGGAATTAAGAGCTTAAATACCGATACAATTCAGACAGAAATCAAAGTAGCTATTGAAGCTAATTCACTGGCTTTAGAGGAAGGATTAAATCTCAAAAATAATCAAGGTAATCATTCATTGTGTAACGGAATCTTGGGGCAACTGGAGTTTTTAAGGTCGGCTATTTTTTGGCAAAAAAGTCATGACATACTAAATCCTAAACTGGAAAAACTTTATCAAAATTATCTCAGCTTAACCCTAGATAGCCTAGAGCAGCGCGGTTGTTATTGTGGTGTTCCCGGAGGGGTGGAAGTGTTGGGTTTAATGACAGGTTTAGCAGGGATTGGATACGGGGTATTGCGTTTGGCTGAACCCAAAAAGGTTCCCAATATTTTACTCTTAGATCCACCTAATCTTGATTCAATCTCATTAAAGTAGAGCCAATCACCATAAGCCTTATCGCATTTTTGATTATCATGGGGTGTAACCCTCACCCCAAATCCCTAAAGAGAGCGAAAAATTCACAATGTACTTCATAGATGTAGAAACAGCTATAAAGCCTAATTGGGTTTTGCTTGACATGATTACACACCGAACTTTTCATTCCTTTTTCCCTATTCTAAAAAACTCAGTTCACAACTCAAAAAATGCTCTATAAGGTCATCCTCCAACATAATGAAGAAGATTGTGGAGCAGCTTGTTTAGCAACCATTGCTCAGTATTATGGTCAAACTTTTGCTCTGAGCCGTGTTCGCCAAGTTGCAGGAACAGGTACATTGGGCACGAATTTACTGAATTTAAAACAGGGCGCAAAAGCCCTCGGTTTTGCATCAAGAGGGGTTAAAGTAAACTTGGAACTAATTGAACAGGATCTAGTGCCCTTGCCGGGAATTATTCATTGGCAAGGCAATCATTGGGTAGTTTTATATGGCACAAAAAAACATCAATATATCATCGGAGATCCCGCAGTAGGACTACGGTATTTATCTAAATCTGAATTATTGGCAGGTTGGAATAATGGTGTAATGCTGATCTTACAACCTCAGCCCGATTTTCATCTTCAACCGGATGATCGACATTTAATCACGGGTTTTCAGCGACTGAAACAGCGGTTTTGGCAACAACGCCATCTCCTATGGCAAGTCCTAGGCATTAATTTAGTTTTTGGGATACTTTCCCTCACATCTCCCTTTCTTTTACAGTTGCTCACGGATGAAGTTTTAGTCCGTCAAGATGCTTCTTTTTTAAACAGCTTGATGATTGTTGTTTTTATTGCCAATTTATTCCGAAGTAGCCTAAGATTTATTCAGTCCTATATTATTACCTATTTTGCGCAAGGGTTAGAACTGGATCTAGTTTTGGAATTTTGTGCTGTTTTACTAAAACTGCCCCTGACCTATTATGAATCTCATCGCAGTGGTGAGGTAGCCAGCCGTTTACGAGATATTCAATCGATCAATCAATTTATCTCTCAGGTTATTATTTTACTGCCCAGTCAATTTCTCATTGCTGGGGTATCTCTGGGGTTGATTTTGGTTTATGATTCTCGTCTAGTTTTAGCAACTTTAAGTTTAGCTGCTATCATGACCTTAGCTACAGTTGCTTTTTTAAAACCGATTCAACAAAAAACTCAAGGTCTTTTAGCTTTAACAGCAGAAAATCAAGGGGTTTTAATTGAAACCTTTAAGTCAGCAATTTTAATAAAAACGAAAAGTGCGGATGGAGAGTTCTTAGAAGAGTTTCAATCTCGCTTTGGGCGGCAGGCTCATTTAAGTTTTCAGCGTTTAAAGTTAGCTCTGGGAAACACAGCATTTTCCAACTTGGTGTTTTTATTAGGAGAGGCTGTATTTCTTTGGATCGGCAGTCAATTAGTTTTCACTGAGCATCTCACCATTGGTCAGTTGGTTGCTTGCAATATTATGAATCGAAATTGTTTGGCTTTGGTGGTCAGTCTTATTGAATGGGTCAATCAGTTTATTTTTGTTAAAATCGCTTTGCAACGGCTCAATGATGTAACTGGCAGTCCGTTGGAGGTTAAGGAGTTAGCACAGAAGCCCTGGGTGAGTTTAGCGGCAAACGATGAGATTCTTTTTGAAGATTTGACGTTTTATCACCCTGGTCGTCTAGATCTGTTAAAGAATTTTTCGCTGCGGCTACCAGGCGGACAAGCCATTGCTTTAGTGGGGTCTTCTGGTTGTGGGAAAAGTACATTAGTGAAGTTACTGGCGGGGCTATATTTTCCCCAAGGGGGGTTAATTCGCATTGGCCCTTATAATTTACCGGATTTAGCCCTTGATTGTGTCCGTCAACAGGTGGTTTTAATTCCCCAAGATGTTCACTTTTGGAGTCGTTCGATTATTGACAATTTGAGTTTAGGCCAGAGGGGGCTGAGTTTTGCCAAGATTGTGGAAGCTTGTCAGATTGCGCAGGCGGATGAGTTTATCGGTCAATTGCCAAATCAATATCAAACGGTTTTGGGGGAGTTTGGGGCCAATTTGTCTGGGGGACAACGGCAACGATTGGCGATCGCCCTCGGTATTGTCACAGATCCACCGATCCTCATTCTCGATGAGTCCACAGGTAGTTTAGACCCCCTGACGGAGGCGGCGGTGTTAGAGCAGCTTTTAGCCCATCGTCAAGGGAAGACGACAATTTTGATTAGCCATCGCCCTCCGGTCATTCGCCGGGCGGATTGGGTGGTGATGCTGGAAAACGGCAAGGTGCAACAGCAGGGTTGCCCTGAAATTCTCCTGACTCAACTGGGGAAACACTTAAGCTTTTTGGAGGGCTAAACTCTAACCAATTCAAGGGTTTTGGGAATCTGGGATATTTTTTTACTGATAATGATTATCGTTCTCAATTTTGCGGTAGGATAAGAGCGGGGTGCATTACGCCCCCATCTCAACCAAACCGATAGGAGGTTAATGATGTCTAATTTTGAGATCATCCGTGCGTGGAAAGATCAGGGGTATCGCGCCAGTCTGAGCGCGGAACAACGCAGTCTGTTGCCTGAAAATCCGGCGGGTCTGATTGAACTGACCGATGAGGATATGTCTTCCTTGGCGGGTGGCTGCACGACTTGCACCGGTGGCACGGGTTTCACCCATACTTGCAACTGGTCTTGCCGCTTTGCTGCTGATGACAGTCTGACCCTGAGTTAGGCTAGGGAAGCCTCTGCTGTCTGAGGTTTGCGTCAGGTCGTTGGCGCTCTCGAACCTTTCTCCGGGTTGCCCCATCAAAAAACACCCCAAAATGCTTGTTTTGCCAAGATTTTAGGGTGATCGTTTTTCACAATTTTAAGACCCAGCGTCAAATCTGGGTCTTCTTTGCATTCTAACCTTTGGCGCAAACTTCCCTCACAATTTCTGTTCATGGTTTATCCCGATCATCTGCCGCGACTTTCCGCTCAAGAACTACTTCCTCCCCTTAATCCTTGGGTACGTTGGGGGGGGCTGACCCTTGGTGGAACTGTGATCACGGCCTTGCTGCTCTCTGCTGTGATTCCCTATCCTGTCAAGGTGACAGCCCCGGCCACGGTGCGCCCAGTGGGGGAATTACGCCTCGTGGAGGCTCCGAGGGCAGGTGTTGTCCAAGAGATTGCTGTGCAGGAGAATCAAGGGGTGGTGGCGGGGGAAGTGTTAGCCCGGTTAGATGATGCCCCCCTTAAAATTCAGCATCAGCAGATCCAAGGCTTAATTGATCGCCTCGATCAACAAATAGCCCAAATGACCGTACAAATGACCGCCTTGGATCGCCAAAGACTGGCGGAAGAGGAGGGGGGTCAACGGGCGATCGCCTCAGCGAGAGCGGCATGGGTGGGGCAGGAGCAGGATTATCGTGATCGCCAACAAAACAGCCAGCAGGATTTAGCGATCGCCCACACCAACCTCCGTCAAGCAGAAGCGGCGTTTAAATCCGCTCAGGCCAACCTATACACCGTGGAAACATCCCTACAAGCCGCCCGCGCTCAACAACAACGTTATGGCCCCATTGCCCAACAGGGGGCTATTTCCCAAGATCAATGGATGCAAGTGCAATTAGCTGTGATGGAGCAGGAACAAGCCCTCATCCTTTCTCAACAGGAGCTTGAAAGCCGCCGCCAAGGGATTCAATCCGCCCAAGCCACCCGACAAAAAGCTCAAAATGCCCTCACCCTGAACCCCAGCGAGGTATTGATCTCAGAACAACGTCTTGCCCAACAACAGGCCACCCGTGAAGCTACCCTCGCCCGCCTGAAACAGGAACGGGAAGCCCTGAACAGTCAACAGATTGAACTGAAAAAACAGCGCGATCGCGAACAACGGGAACTTGACCAACTAGAGCAAGAATTGCAACACACGCTCATTACTGCCCCCATTGCCGGCACGATCTTAAAACTGAACCTGCGCAATCCCAGCCAAGCCTTACAACCGGGGCAAGAAATTGCCCAAATCTCTCCCCAATTCATGCCCCTCGTCATTGAGGTTAGAATTCCCAGTGCAGACATTCAGGGTTTAACCGTTGGACAAACCGCCCAAACGCGAATTTCTGCCTGTCCTTACCCTGACTATGGCGTTCTTGTCGGTCAGGTGCAAAGTATCTCCGCCGATACCCTGCATCCCGCAGGTGTTTCCCAGTCCTTTTATAAAGTCACGATTGAACCAGAGACCCCAGAGTTTGGTCGTGCTGGTCGCCTTTGTGTACTACAAGCGGGCATGGAAGGACGCACTGATATTCTCGGGACCACTGAAACGCTATTGCAGTGGATACTCCGCAAAGTGCGATTGAGTACCAATCTTTAATGCTGTGCTATAGTTTATGAATCTTGTTCGGTTCTGATGGGGAGCAGCCATCAGACGTAAGGGGGAAAGTTCGGTGTAAATCCGGCGCTGTCCCGCAACTGTGAGGAGAGTAAGCACTCTCTCAGTCAGAATGCCCGCCGTACTGTTTAGTTAACCTGTTATTTTTCGTCTGCGAGGTACGGATGATGATGCTGAAAAGTTTTTATCTCTTGATCAGGCTGAGGACAGCCCCCCCAACAGGACGGGGAAAACCCCTTTGAAAAAACGGGCGATCGCCAACAACCATAGATGAGCAGAGCGTCACGCCTAAACCAGTAGCTTTAATTGCTCTGGCTTGGGAATTGACCCCATCGGGTAGATCTGCTCAACCCTTCCCGGTTCAGCCTCATAACCGGAACTTGACCGCGCAGTAAAAATTTTTGCAAGGATAACCATGTACGTGCATAAGCCATCAGGACAATCTAGTTATTGGCAAGACTGTTTTATCAAACAAAATCTGATCCTCCTCGCCCACACTGCTAATCGTGGCTATCTTGGTCATGGACGCGGCATTGTGCTTTGTCAAATCACAGAAACGATTCCCAGAACCATCAATTGGCAACTGGAACAGGTAAGCTTCACACAACAATTCATTCCCCAAGCTCAAGCCACTTCTTACTTTGAAAAGGTTAATTTAGCTTGGGAAATTATTATTACCTTAAATGAGGCGATCGCCACCTACGACCCTACCCGTGAAATAATTCTGGCTATTCAGAAAAATAGCCACGTTGAAGTTCATTATTTGCGTCCCAAAATCCCTTTAGGCGAAGCATACGAGCAAGTACAGCGGCGTTGGTCAGAGTTTTACCTCGAAAACCCCATTCCCAAAGGACGGAATGAGTGAAGTTATCCACCCCCTGTACCATGAAAATTTGCTATGCTTAAGCATTACTTACACCGTCTTGGCAAAATTCCCACATCAGTACATCCCTTGGTAAAATCAACATCTTCCCCACTCCCCAAAGCATCAGACAGGATCAAAAAATCTGATTTTGTCTTAACGCCATACATTAAAAGCAACAACCGACGGGCAACCTATCAAATTCTCAACACCGTTGTCCCCTACGCTCTGCTTTGGATTTTAGCAGTACAAGCCGCCGCGATTTCTTGGTGGCTACTTCCCCCCATCATTGCCCTCTTAGTCCTCTTCTCCCTACGCTGCTTTTCCTTAATGCACGATTGTGGCCACGATTCTCTGTTTCGCTCCAAACGGATGAACCGGATCATGGGATTTTGCCTTGGTGTCATCAATGCCATGCCCCAATATGGTTGGTCACGGGATCATGCCTATCATCACAAAACCAATGGGGATTGGGAACGGTATCGCGGCGTTGCGGATTTCCTCTCTACTGAGGAGTTTTCCCAACTGGATCCCTTCCATCAAAAATTCTATGAAGTGCTACGCCAACCCTTGATGGGTATTCCCGGCGGCTTCTTTTACCTGATCATTAAGCCCCGGCTGACATTAATCCTCGGAGCCTACGACTTTATCCATCATCTTTTTACCGAGGGCAAAAAACCTTCAGGGCTTAACCTGGCTCAGATCATCTCTAGCAACAAGTCAAAACACTGGCATACCGCCACTGAATTTTGGGATCTGCTGTTTAACAATATTTGCGTGATCGGTAGCTGGATTCTCTTGGGGAATTTATGGGGTTTTGGCTTGTTTTGGAGTCTTTACTCGATTACGCTCAGTTGTTCCGCAACGATTTTTATCTGGATCTTTTTTGTGCAACATATTTTTGAAGGATCCTATGCCCATCAAACAGCAGGATGGGATTATGTTTTGGGGGCGGTGAAGGGCAGCAGCTATTTAGACTTGCCCGCAGTCCTGCGATGGTTTACCGCAGACATTGGCTACCATAATATTCACCATCTCTCCTCTAAAATTCCCAATTACCATCTCGCCGCTTGTCATCAGGAAAATGCCCATTTACTCTCGGCTGTGAAAACGTTGTGCATCGGAGACTTATTCGACTGTTCCCAATTTTTGCTCTGGGATGCAGAATCGAACCAATTAGTAACCATTGCCTCTTTTCGTGAAACGGCGCAGCTCAAAACTGCTCTAAAATAGTAGCATTGCTGATATTTTGCAAAATTTTGCAAAATATGGTGAAATTGGCTCCATTGGATACCCAAAGGGACTGAGGGCGAAAAATTTTTCGCCCCTACTTGAATCAATTTAGCGAATCACCTTAAAATTTGAAGATCCGAATTGCTCAATCCTGATTGTCACCCTATTTGATTGTTAACCCATGTTTAACCCGTTGATCATCACCCTTGCCGTCCTACTGTTAACCCTGGTTATCGGCATTGCACTTTACTTATTTTTTCCTCGCAAATATCAATCCGGCGATTCCGTTGCCAACTCCTATGATGATTGGACAACTGACGGCATTCTTGAATTTTACTGGGGAGAGCATATTCACCTTGGCCATTATGGCGCACCGCCCCAACGTAAAGATTTCCTCAAAGCCAAGGAAGATTTTGTCCATGAAATGGTGCGTTGGGGGGAATTAGATCAACTCCCCACCGGTACAACTTTTTTAGATGTGGGGTGTGGCATTGGGGGCAGTAGTCGTATCCTG
>RECT01000307.1 GCA_007693875.1 Spirulina sp. DLM2.Bin59 | reverse complement strand
TAGCACCCCACTCAGAGCAATCCCCACCCCTCCCAGAACAATAATCACGATCGCCCCCTGGGGGAAAAAAGCCAACATTAATAAACCGAGAGCAACAGCGATCGCCCCCCGCATCATCGTCACCCCATTGCCCCAACGGGTAGCCAGATGCCCCACCGGCAAAGCAGCCAGGGCAATGGTCAAACTAAAAGCCAACATCCCTAAATTTTTCTGCTCCGGGGCAAAAACCGCCTCCAAAGTCGGGCCCAACGTGCCAAAAGTAAACCGCACACTACAGGCCAGCGAGAGCGCCACCCCAATAATTAAAAGGATCTGTCGCCATTGGAGCCTTGGCGGTGTCACCCCCTCAAGCTCCTCAACAGGAGCATCGGGTTAGGGGGAAATCGCCCAACGGAGAAAGGCGATCGCCCCCAACAACACCACCAACGGAAAACAAATAAAACAAGTCGCCGCCCCCAACGCCCCCGCCACAATCCAGGGATAGCGGGTTCCTAACCGGCGTTGGGCGCGATCGCTCATCCGCCCCACCACCGGCTCAATCAGCAGCAACGTCGCCGCCCATCCCGCCGCCAGCCCCAAGCTTTGGCTCCGTTATAACAAGCTTTGCACCCATGTTCCCTATTCCCCGTTCCCCGTTCCCCCTCAAAATGTAAGCAATTGTAATCAATGATTACGATTGATGAAGCCAAAACCAAAGATTAAAAAACGATAAGTATTTCTGCGCTTACATCCCATCTAGTGTCATCATAAAAGTATGTTCATCGTATTGTGATAGTCCTTAATTGCAGCAGACTTAACCCATTGCATTATTAACCCTTCAAGATCAGAAAACAACATTATTGTTGTTTAATTCTCCACCCTATCCACCCGTTTTATTTTGATTGCCATTGAGGAGCGCCAAAGATTAAACCTAACCTTTCGCCCCCTCCCTTGGCATCGATAGTTCATTCAGCAGGTCTTACCATGACGACCAAAACCTACATCACCCTCGACGGCAACGAAGCCGTTGCTCGGGTTGCCTACAAACTCAACGAAGTCATTGCCATCTACCCCATTACCCCCGCCTCCCCGATGGGGGAATGGGCCGATGCCTGGATGAGTGAGGGCCAAACCAACCTCTGGGGAACAATCCCCTCTGTCGTGGAAATGCAGGCGGAAGGCGGCGCAGCCGGAACCGTTCACGGCGCACTACAAACCGGCTCCCTCACCACCACGTTTACCGCCTCCCAGGGGTTGCTCTTGATGGTTCCCAACCTCTACAAGATTGCCGGGGAACTGAGTCCCTGCGTGATCCATGTGGCGGCGCGATCGCTCGCGGCCCAAGGGTTATCGATTTTTGGGGATCACAGTGATGTGATGGCAGCCCGGGCCACAGGGTTTGGTTTTCTCTGCTCCGCTTCGGTACAGGAAGCTCAAGATCTCGCCCTCATTGCCCATGCGGTGAGCCTGGAAACCCGGATTCCCTTCCTCCATTTCTTTGATGGATTCCGCACCTCCCATGAGATTCAAAAAATTGAACCCCTCAGCGATGAGCAGTTAGGGGCGATGGTCTCCATGGATTGGGTGTTTGCTCACCGCGATCGCGCCATGACCCCCGATCGCCCCGTCCTGCGGGGAACCGCCCAAAATGCCGATGTCTATTTCCAAGCGCGGGAAAGTGTCAATCCTTTCTATGCCGCTTGCCCCGACCAGGTGCAGGCCGCCATGGATAAGCTGGCCAGCCTGACGGGCCGGGCCTATCAAATCTTTGAATACCACGGCGCACCGGATGCGACGCGGGTGATTGTGCTCATGGGTTCCGGCTGTGAAGCGGTGCATGAAACCGTGGATTACCTCACCGGCCAGGGGGAAAAGGTGGGGGTGCTGAAGGTGCGCCTTTATCGCCCTTGGGATGTGGCGAAATTTGCCGCTGCACTGCCGGAGACGGTGGCGGCGATCGCCGTCCTTGATCGCACCAAGGAGCCAGGCTGTGCCGGTGAACCCCTTTATCAAGATGTCCTCAATGCCTTGGTGGAAGCCTGGGAGGGGACTTTCCCGAAAGTGGTGAGCGGTCGCTATGGCCTCTCCTCTAAGGAATTTAACCCCGCCATGGTCAAGAGCGTTTTTGACAACCTCTCAGCGGCCAAACCGAAAAATCACTTCACCGTCGGGATTAACGATGATGTCACCCATACTTCCCTAGAATACGATCCCGAATTTTCCACCGAGCCGGACAATGTGGTGCGGGCGATGTTCTACGGGTTGGGTTCCGATGGTACGGTGGGGGCGAATAAGAACTCGATTAAAATTATCGGTTCCGAAACGGAGAATTACGCCCAGGGTTATTTTGTCTATGACTCGAAAAAATCCGGCGCGGTGACGGTGTCTCACCTCCGGTTTGGCCCCAACTTGATCCGCAGCACCTATTTAATCAATCAGGCTAATTTTATCGCCTGCCATCAGCCGATTTTCCTGGAAAAATTGGATCTGCTCAAAGATGCCGCACCGGGAGCCACATTCCTCCTCAATACCACCAGCGAACCGGGGGATGTGTGGCGTGAACTGCCGATGGAAACCCAGGAGCAGATCGTCCGTAAGGGCTTGAAGTTCTACGCCATTAACGCCTATAAGGTGGCGCGGGATAGCGGCATGGGCGGCCGGATTAATACGGTGATGCAAACCTGTTTCTTTGCCCTGTCGGGGGTGTTGCCCAAGGAAGAGGCGATCGCCCAAATCAAGCACGCCATCGAAAAAACCTACGGCAAGAAGGGGGCGCAAATCGTCGCCATGAACCTCAAGGCGGTGGATAACACCCTCGATAACCTCTTTGAAGTTCCCCTCGGTGTTGCAGATTCCCCCGTTCGCCGTTTGCCCGCCATGGCTCCCGGTGCGCCGGAGTTTGTCCGGGATGTGGAGGGCGCAATCCTGGTTAAAGCGGGGGATGATCTCCCCGTCAGTGCTTTGCCCTGCGATGGCACTTACCCCACCGCCACCTCAAAATGGGAAAAACGTAATGTGGCCCAGTTCATCCCCACCTGGGATCCTGATGTCTGTGTGCAGTGCGGCAAATGTATGATGGTTTGTCCCCATGCGACGATTCGCGGCAAAGTCTACAGCCCGGATCAGTTGGGTAATGCACCGGCCACGTTTAAAGCCACCGAAAGCCGAGATAAGGATTTCACCGGTCAAAAATTCACGATCCAAGTGGCCCCGGAGGACTGCACCGGCTGCGGCATTTGTGTGGATATTTGCCCCGCCAAAAATAAATCTCAACCCTCCCTCAAGGCGTTGAACATGGCCCCACAACCTCCCCTACGGGAGCCGGAACGGGAAAACTGGGATTTCTTCCTCAACCTGCCCAACCCCGATCGCCAGGGCTTGAAACTGAATCAAATCCGCCAACAGCAATTACAAGAACCGCTGTTTGAGTTCTCCGGAGCCTGTGCTGGTTGTGGGGAAACCCCCTATCTAAAACTGGTGTCCCAACTGTTTGGCGATCGCATGGTGATCGCTAATGCCACCGGCTGCTCTTCTATCTACGGGGGGAATCTGCCCACCACGCCCTGGGCCACCGATGCCCACGGCCGCGGCCCCACTTGGTCCAACTCCCTCTTTGAAGATAATGCCGAGTTTGGCATGGGGTTCCGGGTTTCCTTGGATAAACACGCTAAGTTTGCCGCTGAACTGGTGGCCCAACTGGCCCCGGAAATTGGCGACGATCTCGCCAGTGGCCTGCTCAACACCCAACAGGTGGATGAGGCGGAAATTTGGGAACAGCGGGAACGGGTGGCGACGCTGAAACAGCACCTGAGCCAGATGTCAGGGCCAGCGGCGCAACAACTCCTCAGTTTGGCGGATTATCTCGTGAAAAAATCTGTCTGGATCATCGGCGGAGATGGCTGGGCCTATGACATTGGTTACGGTGGTTTGGATCATGTCCTGGCCAGTGGCCGCAATGTCAATGTCTTGGTGATGGATACGGAAGTCTATTCCAATACTGGCGGCCAATCCTCCAAAGCAACCCCACGGGGGGCGGTGGCCAAGTTTGCCGCTGGCGGGAAACCCGCTGCTAAAAAGGATCTGGGCTTAATTGCCATGACCTACGGCAATATCTATGTGGCTTCTGTGGCCATGGGGGCGCGGGATGAGCATACGCTGCGGGCATTCCTAGAGGCAGAAGCCTACGACGGCCCCTCGCTGATCATTGCCTATTCCCACTGCATCGCCCACGGCATCAATATGCAAACGGCCATGACCCATCAAAAGGCGATCGTCGAAAGTGGCCGGTGGTTGCTCTACCGCTATAACCCGGATCTGGTGGCCCAGGGACAAAACCCCTTGCAGTTGGATTCCCGCGCCCCGAAAAAACCGGTGAGCGAAACCTTCAACGCCGAAAACCGCTTCAAGATGTTGACGAAAACCAAACCAGCGGAAGCGAAAATCCTTTGGTCAGAAGCTCAAGAGGATGTCAACACCCGTTGGCAGATGTATCAATATCTCGCGGCGCGACAATTGGCGAACCCAGCGGCCAGTGAATCAGTCGAATAATCCGTTGCAGTTGTGAGTCGTGATGCGGGCCTCACGGCCCGCGTCTTTCCTAGGAAGTAGGGAGTAGGAAGTAGAGAGTAGAAAGAAAAATTTCCCTCGCTTGCCCACTTTTGCTACTCCTCACTTCCCACTCCTCACTTCCCACTTCCCCCTACCCAAATTTGATCATGGACTTAACTACTACCTATCTGGGTCTTAACCTGAAATCGCCCTTGGTTCCTTCGGCGGCGGCTCCCCTCAGTGAGAGCCTCGACAATATTAAACGGCTCGAAGATGCGGGGGCGGCGGCGATCGTTCTCCATAGCATCTTTGAAGAGCAATTGCACCAAGAAGAACATGAACTGCACCATCACCTCAGCTATGGGACAGATAGTTTTGCCGAAGCTTTGAGCTATTTCCCTGAACCGGACACGTTCCATTTAGGGGCGCAAACCTATTTAGAACATATTCAACAGGCCAAGGCAATGACGGAAATTCCGATTATTGCTTCCCTCAATGGTTCGACGGTGGGGGGATGGACAGAGTTTGCTCAACAGATGCAGGAGGCGGGGGCCGATGCCATTGAGTTAAACATCTACAATATCCCCACTGACCCGGAACAATCGGGGGCGGATGTGGAGGCGGAATATGTGGCGATCGCCCAGGCCGTCAAATCCGCCGTCACCATCCCCGTTGCCGTCAAGCTCAGTCCCTTTTTCACCAACATGGCCTACATGGCTAAACAGTTGGATCACACCGGGGTTGATGGTTTGGTGTTGTTTAACCGTTTCTATCAGCCGGATATTGATATCGATGAATTGGTGGTGCGCCCCAATATCCTGCTCAGTACACCCCAGGCGATGCGGTTGCCGATGCGGTGGATTGCCCTCTTGTTTGGGCGAATCAATGCCGATCTCGCCGCCACCAGCGGCATTGCCCATGGCCGGGATGCCATCAAACTCCTGATGGCGGGGGCGAAAATTACCCAGGTTTGCTCGGTGCTGTTACGCCATGGCATCCCCTACCTGAGCACCATAGAAACGGAAATGCGCCATTGGATGGAGGAGCATGAATATGAATCCGTGCGCCAAATGCAGGGGAGCATGAGCCAGATTAATTGCCCCGATGAAAGTGCCTTTGAGCGGGTGCAGTACATGAAGGGGATTCAATCCTATCACCCTGATGCGTTGGCCATGACCCAGTAGATCGCCCCTAACCGTCTGGGCCTTCGTATTCCCAGACCTCTCCCCCCGTTTGCCGCAACATTAATTGCGTAGACAGAGCATAGGAAATCGCCCCCACTTCGGAAACATGGGGGATATTTTGGGTTTGAATGGCCAGCAACTCTAAGCGCCGGGCCAGTTCGGCATTGGGTTGGGGTGAATTGAGGACGGTATAGCCAAAGCCGCTGATCCAATTGACCCAATCCGTCACCGTGGCGCGATCGCCCACCTGGTTAAAAAACTTCTCCACCCGTTGGCTTTGCCAACCATGGGCCACCCCCTCCAGCAATTGATGAAACATAAATTCATAATCCGTTGCCGTTAGGGGTTGGGGGGTGGCCACCACTTCAGGCAGAGTAACGGCCTCCTGGGGTTGCGGCGATTTGCCCCATAACCGTTGCCACAACTGTTTCAGCCAATGCCAGAGGGATTTCAACATTGTCAATCACTGCTCCGAATCACGAATCAGAGAGGACAAACTATAGTGACGGCGAATGTCCAATTGATCCGCCAAATTAAGGCTGTCATCAGGGGGAAGGGGCATTTCATCGAGGGGCGTGAGTTCTTCCGGGGCCAGAATTGTGACGCGGGGCTGTCCCGCTGTTGGAAAGCTGGGACGAATCTGGGGGGAAATTGGTTGTTTTTGGGCAAAACTGGTAGCCGGGGCCATAGTCACCTGTTGCCCCCTCGCCGCCATGGGTTGAACCCGGGGAGCTGTGGTGGGGGGAAGAATTAGCCGCTTGGGGGGTGCAAGGGGTCGGGGGGGTTGAGCCAGTGTAGCCGCTGAACTGGAGCGGAGGATCCAGGTGATGACCAAAGAAAGGGAACCACAACCGATGGTCAATAACACGAGCAACCCTAAAGGAAAGGGGCTCTGGTCAGATCCCGATTGAAGGGCGGGAAATGGGGTGGCAATGGGTCCATCTTGGCGCTGTGGCTCTGACTCAGGGATCACCTCTAAAGCCACATCATCTTCACCCAGATATCTGGTTGGTGTGGGCGTATCTTGGGGAGGGATGAGGATTGGATCCTCCAAACCCATGGGTTCAGGTAATGTTGCCTCTGGTTTTCCTGGACTGAGCAAACTCAAGGTCGCCAATACCGTAGCAGACACAGAAACCAACCAAACCCCACTCCACAGCAATGCTGGCAACCAGGGACGGCTAGCCTGGGCAGGACGTGGTTGAGTTTGACGGGAGTCGTCACGAGGGAAATCTACCATTGAAAAAATCCAGAAGCAACGAGCATGAAGACGACTCGCTCATTATAAGGGACATCTCCCGAATCTGTTGTGAGACGGGGCAATGAATTGCGCCAAGCCCCTTATTCCACCTGATGGCTAATTTCCGCCACCCAAAGCCGCCGCTCTTGATGACCGAGGGCGAGAATGTCATCCCGTGACCAATGAAAATGGAGGGCGATATAGGCTACCTCTTGGTAAAGCTGCTCCAAGGGGTAGCCCACAATTCCCCCATGGCGGCCTGCGCTCCATCCCCTTGATTGATTAGGTGATAAACCCATTGCAGATAGAGCATATCTCGCAAAAAGAGGCCTTCTAAATCCCTGGGGGTGAGGATTGTCCAATGGCCCAAGCCGGTAATCACCTGGGAGAGCAACACAAAGGGTAGATAGAGGGGATCTGCCACCACCAGCGGATCACTTTGGGCGATTAATTCATCTAAACCGGTGGTGGGGCGGATGGTTCCAGTTTGGAGCAGTTCCCCCTCTGGGGTGAGCCATCCCTTCGGGAGGGTAAAAGCTGATTCACGCAATAACACGATGGCTAGCCCTCCTCTTCTAGTTCATTGATTTGCCGGTAAAAGGTTTGGAGGTAGTTTAAATCAGCGGCAAAGAGTTCTTCGATCACCATCGGCGTAATTTCATCCAAGGCCCCTAAACGGACAATTACCCGGGAGAGAATAATCACCGTTGCATAGGCAGGATTGCCCTTCACCCTCGGATCCCGCATCGGCACAATTTCATCCATGGCGCGGGCCAACCGCATCACACCGGTGCGGTGGAGATTGCCATCGGGGTCTAGGTAGCCTTTGGGAAGGGTAAATTCAAACTCGGTTTCAATCATTTTTTAAGCAGCAACGTTAAGAAGCAACGCGATAAAACTGAGCCACGGTGAGTTCTAATTCTTCAATATTCAATTCATTCCCGTCGGCACTGAGGTCGCCAATGGTGTAGCTACTGGGCCAAGCGCCGCGAAACCGGAACCGAGCCTGCTCAATATGGGCTTGATCATAGATGGTAATATCGCCATCCCGGAATTGATCATTCCAGTTGCCGTTTTCAATAGCAATAAACCACTGCCAAAGGGTGTTGGAGTTGGTGAGACCGCGCTTGAGGGTAATCGTATCACTTTTAGCATTGCCGGGGAGGACGGTGCGACGGACGCGGCCATAAGTACCAACCCCCTTTTTACCCCATTTTTGGGGGGTGACTTCAGCAATTTCGATGACATCGAGCGATCGCTTCAACCCCTGGCATTCTTTAAAAAAAGCATCAATCTCCTGCTGCCCATAGAGGGACAATTCAATATAAAACTTACTCGTTGTCAGGATTTCCGGCAGTTTTCCCAGTTTAACTTTTCTTCTTGCCATAGCACTTCAATTCTTCTATCAAGAATGAGCATCGGTGAAAAACAAGACAACAAGGGAGTTTCTCCCTTGCTGTAAAGCCTTTGTAGTCCCTCTCCCGCTTCGGGAGAAGGATGTAGGGTGAGGGCAGGATAGTCAATGTATTGAGTTATGGCTGAACAAGCACAACACTTTGATCTTCAACCCCAGTTTATTTACTTGGTACGATGCAAATTTTCATAGGCAAATTCAATGGTTTCAGTATAAAGTTCTGCACTATCCGGCGAAAACTGAGTGCCGGAATATTTCACTGGAAACACCCCGCTCATATTCCATTCCGCAGCCGATTCGCCCCCTTGGTTGTAGAGCGTTACCGTCGCCGCTTTTCGTTCCCCTTTGTTGGAACTCCCTCCCCCACTAATCTCCCGGGAGTGGGATTCATCCCACCAATCAAAGAGCCGTTTATCGTCCGCTGTTCCCACAAAAACCACCGTGATATTGGAGTTACTTACCCCAGTCACTGTGGCTTGCACAAAACTCTTGCCATCCTTGGTGACACCATAGGATGAATCCGATCCCGCCACCTCTAAGGTAATGCTAATGCCACTCACACTCTTCACAATTAAGTCTTCATAGCCCTCAATGGTGATGTAGAATTTTGAATTTGCAAGTAACTCGTCTTTTGCCATGATTCTGACTCCCAGTACAGTATCGTTAATTTGAAAAAATGCTCGCCGTTACACGAGAACCCTAAAGCCCAAACTTTGCTCAAGGTTTAGGAAGTCCGTTGAATATCTTCACAGACAATTTCAAAGGTTTCTTTGACAAATTCACTACCATCGGCGGCAAGATCCGAAAGACTATAACTCTTAATCCAGGCGTTGGTGATTTTCCACTGCATGACGACTTCATCCATGCTGTTATAAACCGTCAATGTGCCATCTTTCCGGCTGTCTTTCCACTTCCCTTCACCCCCTTCACTCTTGGGCATGGTGGACTTCATCCAGTTATACCAATCCATATCCCCTTCAGCGAGATAGGTTTCTACCGAAAAATCAGGGTTATCGGTAAAACCTGCTGAGGTGCTCTGCCAGAGGGTTTTACCACCTTTGGTTGAGGCTAAGGGCTTTTCATGGCCGCTGGTTTTGCCTTCAAAGGAAAACTCTCCCACACTGGCAATCATTTTTTCTTCTAAACCATTAAATTCTAGATAGTATCGACTAGTGGGAATTGGATTTAACTCTGGCATCATAGCCTCCTTCTAAACACTGACTACAGCAAGATTCAACAAACAAAAATGCGGGTGTGGCAAAATTACCGACAGTCTTTTGAGGGTAGGTTGCCCAGGAAGTGGTGGGCGATCGCAAGGCAGCACCCTGGCTAGAGATCCCCCTCCCCCCCTAAACGGGGAGGACAGGGGAAAGGGACTAAACCATTGCGATCAGCCCATCGGATCAAGGCTCAGGATCAGCCCCCTGGTGCCCATTGGCTCACCCGGAAGATGACAAATTCAGCCGGTCGCACTGGGCAGACCCCCACCTCAACATAGAGGCGACCCATCATCATCGTCTCATGGGTGTTCAATTCCCCATCGCACTTCACATAGAAGGATTCCGCAGGGGATCCCCCTTGTAAAGCACCGGCACGCCAGAGGCCTTCGAGGAAGTTGCTCACCGTGCGCGTCACCCGTGACCAGAGATCCGTATCGTTGGGTTCAAAGACCACCCACTGCGTCCCGATCTCAATGGATTTCTCCACATAGCTCATCAAACGGCGCACACTGATATAACGCCATTGGATATTGGTGGGATCCACCAAAGTCCGCGCACCCCAAATCAAGTAACCTCGGTTGTAGTTGGCGAAGTTCCGAATACAGTTAATGCCTTTGGGGTTGAGCAATTCTTGCTCACGCATATTGGTTTCATAGGCCAAGCCCAAGACACCGCGCGGGGTTTCGTTGGCAGGAGCCTTGAAGACACCACGAGAACCATCAACACGACACCACACCCCCATCATGTGACCGGAGGGAGGCACATGGAGCGGCCGGCCGGCATTGGCGGGGTTAGCGACTTTAATCCAGGGGTAGTACAACGCCCCAAACATCGAGCGGCGGTTAAAGGCGGTGAGCCAAGCGTCCACATCCTGGGGTTTTTGTTCTTCAGGAGCAACGGGGTCGGGGCCTTTGCCGGGTTTGACCGGCGGCGGATCCACCACAGCCATGCGGTAGGGCGGCCCAGGGAAAGAATTTTCACAGAGGCTGACCATCATTTCCATCACACCATGGACTTGATCCAGATCCAAAATGCCGGTTTGGAACAACAGCATCAAATCTGGG
>RECT01000265.1 GCA_007693875.1 Spirulina sp. DLM2.Bin59 | reverse complement strand
CGCCACCCCAAAAAACCGGGTTCCCCCCATCACTAAACTCCGCATGACTAATTATCTATGATTGCGCTCCAATTTTATCCCGAAGCGTGAACGGGTGCGTCAGACATCAATCAACAAGATCATCTTTTTAAAACAGGGATTGGCTGTGGAGTTCCTCGATCATCATCGTGCGCAGGGCGTAGTAGTCGGGATGATCGTCGGTTTCATCAAAGCGGCGTTGTTCCTCGTTGGATTCATCGATGATGCCGTGAATCACACCATTGGCGGTTGCCACCACCGCATCACAATCCCCTTGGGCGGGTAAAGCCAACACCGCTGGCTCCACCTTCGCCAAGGCCCGCATCAAAATATTGCGGTGCTCATGTTCATGGCGCACCACGGCATTAAAAAATTGATTCCACCGTTGCTGTAGGCGGGGATGGGCTTGGTCATAATCCACCCATTGGGGATAGGTGTATTCCACATCCGCATGGGTTTCCACTGTGGCAACCTTGCAAAATTGCTGTTGCATTTGGACCACTTCCAGCCGCCAACGGGGTTTAAGAGAGGCGGTGGCGATCGCCGTCTGGCCGCTGTAGTGATCAAAGCGAGGGCTACGAAATTGAATTTCATCGAGGAGTTCTGCGGCACTACTCCCCCGGATTTGATAGAACGTATCCCGCTCCGTGAGTTGGGGAGGGTTGGCAGGGCGTTTGCCCAAATGTTCAGCGATCAGTTGATCCTGAATGGCCGGGGATAAATAGAGGCCGAAGGGTTCCGCTGGATCGGGGTCAGCAACGAGGGCATCGCTGGCGATGGGTGGCGATTCTTGAGCGGTGGGGGCGAAAGGTTGAAGGTTTGCGCCTCCACCGTAATGCCAGCCCAAAGCCGCCAAAGCCACCAGTACAACGCTCAACATCGCCCCAATCAACAGTTTCAACCCCCTACGAGCAGGACGGGGTTGCAGCAAAACCCGTTGTTGTCGCGCCCAATGGCTGAGTCTGGGGTAGGGGCTAGCCATTAAGCAATGGCAGGTTTCCAGGGCGAGGGCCTTTTGACCCGTGGCTTGGTAGGCCTGCATCAGGGCAATTTGGGCCCGATAGTACTCCTTGCCATTGGGGTTGGGGTGACGATGGCAAAATTGGCGGAGGATGGCGATCGCCCGCCCATACTGCTGATGTTCGAGGGCGGCAAGTCCGGCTACTAAACTCATCGGTATTCAGCGATACAACATCACGATTAACCCCATTATGGCAAATCTCATTCCCCACGACGGCGACAGCCCTGATCCGAGCGGGAGCCATCGGGTAAAATCGCCCGACAGAGGATCAACGTTTCCAACTCCACCGCCGTTAAATTGGCATGGCGTAAATTCGCCTCAAACAAATTGGCATCCCGCAAATCCCCATAACTGAGATCCGCATGGCGTAAATTCGCCTCCCGCAGATTGGCATTGCGGAGAATTGCCTGGCGTAAATTGGCCCGCTCCAACACCGCCCCCGTCATTTGGGCATCGCGGAAAATCGCCCCCCCCAAATTCGCCTGCTTCAGATTCGTATTCAACAGCACCGCCCGGGCCAAATCCCCATAGCTGAGATTGGCCTGGGCAAAATCACTATTACTCAGATTCGCCATGCTCAAATTGGCCTGATTCAAACGGCTACGGCTAAAGTTGGTGTTACTCAAATTACTTTGGCGCAAATTCGTTTCAATCAGCGTGGCGCGGCTAAAGTTGGCATCTTGAAAGTTAGCCCCACTCAGATCGGCGGTGGTTAACACCGTTTGCCGCAGATCCGCATCGCTGAAATTGCCTTGGGTAAGGGTGGCGCGGCGGAGGTTGGCATTTTGGAGCTTGGCCCCGCTGGCTTGGGCGCGGTAAAGCGTGGCCTGCTCTAAAACTGCAAATCGCAGATCAGCCCCGGTTAAATTAGCCAGGGTCAAGTTCGCGCCGCTGAGGTCGGCATATTGGAGATCGGCGCCGCTGAGGTCAGCGTCGATCAGGTTTGCGCCGGTTAATTTCGCCCGCTGCAAATCCACCCCGCTGAGATTGGCCTCGCTAAGGTCACAGTTGCGGCATTCTTTCGTTTCGAGGAGTTGGCGCACATGGGCGGGGTTGGCGGCCAGGGCTGGGGCGGCGGCCCATAGCCCCAGGATGGCGATGGGCGTTAGTGCAATCATCGCCCCGCCCCATAATTTGCTGATCATCCTTTGACAACTCCCGGTATTGATGGCTCAATCCCAGTTTAGCCACCAGCGGCTAGATCAGCCCCAGTTTGGCCAATACCGGTTGGGTGGAAACCACATGGCGATCCAGCCCTAACGCCTTCGGGCTTAACCCTAGGGCTAGTCCCACCAGTTGGGGCAGGTGCAACACCGGCAAACCCAAGGGATCACCAATCACCTTGGCAATTTCCGGCTGGCGGGATTCAAGGTTGAGGTGACAGAGGGGGCAGGGGGTAACGAGGCAGTCGGCCCCGGCGGCGATCGCCGCCTGCAAATGTTTCCCCGCCATCTTAAAGGAGGTTTCCGTGGCATAGCTGGAAATGGGCCAACCGCAGCATTGGGTGCGCCCCGGATATTCCACCGCCGTTGCTCCGAGGGTCGTAAATACATCCTCCAAAGATTTGGGCCGCAGGGGGTCATCGTAGGGGAGGGTACTTTGGGGCCGGAGGAGATAGCAGCCATAGAAGGAAGCACAGCGCAAACCGGCGAGGGATTTCTTCACCCGTTCCCCCAAGGCCGTTAACCCGTAATCTCCCACCAAGACCCAGAGCAAATGCTTCACCTCACTTGTCCCCCGGTAGGGCGTACAGCCCTCCTGGGTGAGAAACCCATTCACCTGATCAAGATAGTCCGGTTGATGAACTTGGGCGTGCTTGAGCCGTTCATCCACATGACCCAGCACCCCTTGGCAGGTACTACAGTGGGTCAACATCGGCAGGTTCAAGCTTTCCGCCAGGGCAATATTGCGAGCGTTAACCGTATCCTCCAGCAGTTGGGAATCCTCTTTAAACGTGCCGGAGCCACAACAGGCGGCCTTTTTCAACTCCAACAGTTCAATCCCCAGATGCGCCGTCACCGCCGCCGTGGAATCGTAGAGTTCCCGGCAGGCCCCCTGGGCCACACAACCGGGAAAATAGGCATAGCGTAGAGCAGGGGCAGACATAGGCGATTAATCCGAAATCGGGATGGTCGAGAGCAACCGGCCTCAGGGACTGGGCGCTCTCCCTTTCATCCTCTCCCATAGCCTGCCCTGAGGTGGTAAACTGTTGAAATTCTTTAAGAATTGAAGATTCAAGGCGATCGCAGTAGGCTGCCATTTCCAAGGAAAATGCCCACTTTCCGGGTATGATGGAGAACGCTGCGAATCAACGTGGTTTTATTCTGCCCATAGCAAAGCATTTTGAGGTTAATCCAAGCATGAGCAAAGACGATATTTTTGACAAGGTGAAGGCGATCGTCACCGAACAACTGGAAGTTGAAGCCGACAAAGTAACGCCGGAAGCAACCTTCGCCAACGATTTAGGGGCGGATTCCTTAGATACGGTGGAACTGGTCATGGCCCTAGAAGAAGAGTTCGATGTCGAAATCCCCGACTCTGTTGCCGAAGGCATCGACACGGTACAAAAGGCCGTCGATCACATCTACGAGTCCCAACAGGGCTAAATTCACCCTTTAAGCCTCCTTTTTTGTTCATGGTACACCCAAAGTCATCAATGGGTGAGCTAGCCGCCATGCAGGTGATCTATTCAGGTCTTCTCCTCTTTTAGCATTCAAGGATTATGACAAACTTTCCACGCAAACGGGTCGTCATTACGGGTCTTGGCGCGATTACGCCCATCGGCAACACCCTATCCGATTATTGGGATGGGTTGATGAGCGGACGGAACGGCATTGGCGAGATTACCCATTTTGACCCCTCGAACCATGCTTGCCGGATTGCGGGGGAAGTCAAAGGCTTTGATCCCCATCAGTACCTTGAACGCAAAGAAGCGAAACGGATGGATCGCTTTGCTCAATTTGGGGTTTGTGCCAGTAAGCAAGCCCTCGCCGATGCGGGGTTAGTGATTGATGACCTCAATGCTGACCAAGTTGGCGTGTTAATTGGCACGGGGATTGGGGGCTTGAAGGTGATGGAGGAGCAACAGGAGATTTATCTTAATAAAGGCCCCTCCCGCTGTAGCCCCTTCATGATTCCGATGATGATTGCCAATATGGCCGCTGGCCTGACGGCAATCCAAACGGGGGCGAAGGGGCCAAACTCCTGTGTGGTGACGGCCTGCGCGGCCGGCTCCCATGCGGTGGGGGATGCCCTGCGGATTATTCAAGGGGGCTATGCAAAGGCGATGATCTGCGGGGGTACGGAGGCGGCGATTACGCCTTTGTCCTTTGCGGGTTTTGCCTCTGCAAAGGCCCTTTCTACTCGCAATGACGACCCCCAAGGGGCCTGTCGTCCCTTTGACCAAAACCGCGATGGTTTTGTGATGGGGGAAGGGGCCGGGATTTTAATTTTAGAAGAATTGGAACATGCCCAAGCGCGGGGCGCAAAGATTTACGCTGAAATTGTTGGTTATGGCATGACCTGCGATGCCTATCACATTACTTCGCCGGTTCCCGATGGCCAGGGGGCAACCCGGGCGATGGAGTTGGCGATCCAGGATGGTGGGTTAACACCGGATCAGGTGGACTATATTAATGCCCATGGCACGAGTACCCCGGCTAATGATGTGACGGAAACCCGGGCGATTAAGAAGGCCTTAGGGCAACGGGCCGCAGAAATTGTCGTTAGCTCTACTAAATCGATGACGGGGCATTTACTGGGCGGCTCTGGGGGTATTGAAGCGGTGGCGACGGTGATGGCGATCGCCCACGATCGCGTTCCCCCCACCATTAACCTCGCCACCCCCGACCCAGAATGTGATCTGGACTATGTACCGGGGGCCAGTCGTGCCCATACCGTCAATGTGGCCCTTTCCAACTCCTTTGGCTTTGGGGGCCACAATGTCACCCTGGCTTTCCGTAAATTCCAGTAACCCTGCCCGATCTGGCAAAAATCGTACTATTATGCCCTTGGCGGGGCGGATCTCAACCCATGCCCCGGCAATTTGAAGTCAATCTTCCCCATGGATAAACGATTGTGGATCTTTTGCTGAATCTTCTCTCTGCCTTGGGCATTGGTGTTTTTTGCATCATTGCGTGGCTCTGCTCAGAAAATCGCCGCGTTGTCCAGTGGAATGTGATTATTTTTGGCATTGGGCTACAGCTTCTCGTGGGGGTTGTGGTGTTTGGGGGCGGCAGTGCCTTCATTGCCGGGATTAATAGCGTTATTGATCCGATTTTGGATGCCTCCGAAGCGGGGGCAAAGTTTCTCTTTGGGGGGCCGAATTCCCTGCTGGCGACGGATCCCAATATGGCCGCTGGCCCTGGCCCTGCTGCCCGCTGGATTGCCCGCGCTGTGGGGAGTGGCTATGTGGCGGTGCCGGGCGATCGCCTTGGCCCCGATAACCTCAACCCCGGTTTTACCTACGTCCTGGCCTTCCGTGCCCTGCCGCAAATTATTTTCTTTGCCGCCTTGGTGGGGTTGCTCTATCGCATGAATGTGATTCAGCCCATTGTGCGGGTGTTTGCGATTATCTTCCAGCGGACGATGAAGATTAGTGGGGCGGAATCCCTTTCGGGGGCGGCGAATATTTTTGTGGGGATTGAATCGGCGATCGCCGTTAAACCCTTTTTACCGAAAATGACCCGCAGTGAACTCTGCGCCATTCTCACCAGTTGTTTTGGTTCCATTGCTTCTTCGGTCTTGGGGTTGTATGCGGGATTCTTGCGGGGCAGTTTCCCCGGTATTGCCGGCCATTTGGTTTCAGCTTCGATCCTGACGATCCCCGCCTGTTTTGTCATTTCTAAGCTCCTGGTTCCCGAAACTGGTGAGCCGGAAACCATGGGGAGCATTCCCGTCGATGAGGTGGATGAGAACACCAAAAAGCCCACCTACATGGATAGCCTGATTGTGGGGGCATTGGATGGCGTGAAGATGGCGGTGGGGATTGCGGCGGTGTTGATTGCGATTTTGGGGGTGATTGCCCTGATCAATGCCCCCTTTAACCAGTTGTCGATATGGTTGGGAGCCAGTGGCGATGATTCCCTTCTGGGGCAATTTTTCGCCCAACCGCTGCGGAACCTGATGGGGATGGTCTTTTTACCCCTCACGTTTTTTACCGGTGTTGCCCTCGATTGGCAAAACCTGTGGACAGCTTCCCTGCTCATTGGTCAGCGGTTATTTGAAACCAGCATCCCCCCCTATTTAGCCCTCAATGGTCTCTCCCAAGGGGGGCTGATTAGCGATCGCACCCTCTTGATTGTCAGCTATGTCCTCTGTGGGTTTGCCCATCTGGCCTCCTACGGCATTTTCGTCGGGGGGTTATCCTCCCTCGTCCCGGAGCGGCGATCGGAAATTTCCGACCTCGGGTTTAAAGCCCTCTGGGGGGCAACCTTGGCAACGCTGATGACCGGAGCCGTTGCCGGGTTATTCTTCGGCCTAATCGGCACACCTACCAGCATTATCGGTGGTTAATTTGGAGCAGCAATGATGAGCAAACGCACCCAATGGTTTATCGGCTTAATCGGGTTAACCGCCGCCCTGTTGGTGAGTTGGCAGTGGCAACCGAGCCTCTGGCAAACTAATCCACCTGTTTATGCCCAAACCCCGGCAGCGAGTCCCGTCCCCAACCCTGAAGCGGTTCCCCCAGAACCGCCAGCCCCCCCCGCCCCTCCGGTGGCAACGTTGCCCCTCAGCAGCGTCCCCTACACTGATCCGGGTCAGCGTTTCCAAGTGGGGATTCTCCAGGGCTATGGCCCCACCACCGTTGCCGGTGTTCCCCTCTTTGAATCTCCCCAAGTCGAACTCCCCGAGGGCCGCACAATGCCGGCGGGAGCGGTGGCCTATACCGTCGCGCTCCGGCCGCGATCGACCGATGCCCCCCTCAATGCCGGAGCTTTGGCCCAGGTGGCGATCGACACGTTCCGCAATGGTGAAAACTTTGCCGTGGGAGCCGTGGAACCCCTGGGAGATGCTGCTCAACTGCCTTGGCAGGGAACCCTCACCAGCGGCAACCGCACGGAACCGATGCAGGGGGTGATGATTGCCCGGCAAATTCCAGGGCGGGTATTGATTTTAATGGTGGCTGCTACGGAAGCCGGGGCGGATCAGATTCAGCCGGTGGCCCAAACCTTGGCCCCCACATTACAGGCCATGGAGGCGGAAGGGTAAACCGTGGCTAAACCCCGCTCAAGCTATCGTGGCGTTGACCCCCAGGTTGAAGCAGAAATTGCCCGGTTGCGGGAATTGATGCCCGCTTCGGGAAGAATGCTCGTCGAAATTGCCCCCCAACCCCAACAGGGGGAGGTGATTACCGCTGATTTTCCCTATCCTTGGCGGCGGGGGCTGCGGCCCGTGATGATTAACTTTAGCCTCTGGCCGGAACTCTCCCGCCCCCAACGGGATTTACTGTTTTTGCGTACTGTGGCTTGGTTGTTGCAAGTCCGGTGGTTTAAGGCGGATTGGTTTCAAGGGTTAACCTTGGTGGGTGTAGCGGGGACAGGGTTTGAATTGCTCCAGCAGGATGCCGTGGGGGTTCTTGTCGCGGGGGGGTTAACGGCGGTGGCGGCTCGGCAACTGTGGCGGGATTTCCGTAGTCCCCAGCGGGAAATGGATGCGGATCAGGAGGCGTTAGCTGTGGCCCAACGGCGAGGCTACCGTTTACCGGAGGCGGCCCACTATTTAGGGGAGGCCATTGAAGCCAGTGCGGCCTTGGGGGGCCGGCCCCATTTAACCGCTGGGGAATTGATGCGATTACAAAATCTCAGGGCGATCCGGGCTAATACGCCCATGGATCAAGCCGCTTCGAGCCTTTAGGAGATTATCTTACAAATCCGCCCCGCAACCCCTAAACCTTAAGTTACAGTGAAGAGATGACACTTTGACTCTGCCCATGATTGCCGCTGTTCCCACTGCCCCCTCCCTTGACCTCCGCGCTGTTCGTCTGGAGATTCGCGCCCTCCAACAGGAATTAGTGCAGTGGCGACGGCAAATTCATCAACAGCCAGAATTAGGGTTTAAGGAAGAACAAACCGCTGCATTCATTGGGGCGCAACTCACGGCTTGGGGGATTCCCCATCAAACCGGAATCGCCCACACGGGGATTGTCGCCACGATCGCCGGCCATGCACCGGGGCCGGTGTTGGGGATTCGGGCGGATATGGATGCGTTGCCGATTCAGGAATTAAATGCGGTTCCCTACTGTTCCCAGCGGGATGGGGTGATGCATGCCTGCGGCCATGATGGCCATGTGGCGATCGCCCTTGGGGTAGCCCATTATCTCAGCCGCCATCGGGAGGCGTTCCGGGGTACGGTGCGGCTGATTTTTCAACCGGCGGAGGAAGGCCCCGGTGGGGCGAAGCCGATGATCGAGGCGGGAATTTTGCAAGATCCTCCCATGGATGCGATCATTGGGTTGCATCTGTGGAATAATCTGCCCCTGGGAACGGTGGGGGTGCGCAGTGGGCCCTTGATGGCGGCGGTGGAATGTTTCCGCTGTACAGTTTTTGGCAAAGGCGGCCATGGGGCAATGCCGGATCAGACGGTGGATTCGGTGGTGGTGGGGGCGCAGATTGTTAATGCGTTGCAAACCATTGTTTCCCGGAATATTCGCCCTTTAGATGCTGCGGTTGTCACCGTGGGGGAATTCCATGCGGGAACGGCTTTAAATGTGATTGCAGATACGGCGCGCATGTCGGGGACGGTGCGATATTTTAACCCGGATTTAACGGGAAAAATAGGCGATCGCCTTGAGCAAATTATTGCCGGGATTTGTCAAGGCCAAGGGGCTACCTATGATCTGAATTATTGGCAGTTATATCCCCCGGTGGTGAATGATCCCCAGATGGCGGAATTGGTGCGATCGGTGGCGGTGGATGTGGTGGAAACGCCTCTGGGGATTGTGCCGGATTGTCAAACCATGGGGGGTGAGGATATGTCGTTCTTTTTAGAAGCTGTGCCGGGTTGTTATTTCTTTCTGGGGGCTGCTAACTCTAGCCTTGGTTTAGATTTTCCCCACCATCATCCCCGGTTTGATTTTGATGAAACGGTGCTGTGTTTGGGGGTTGAATTGTTTGTGCGGTGTGTGGAGAAGTTTGGGTTAGAATCCTAAATCGCTGCGGGCGATCGCCGCTGCGGCTGCTAATTGTTCGTCGGGAAAATCTTGCCAATCTACCGCCCCAATTTCTCGGTAAAAATCTTGATCATAGGGGCGGGTACGGACGACGACGGGCATGGGGACGGCGTGACCTAAAATTAAGGCCTGCTGTTTAGAATCCAATTTTGCTAACACCGATCGCAGGGCCTGCCCCCCGGATACGCCGGTAAAGATGGCTTCAATATCTTTCTCATCATTGAGTAAACAGGTGATCCGCGTTCCCACTTGGGACATCACCTCATTATCAATCCCCGATGGCCGCTGATCTACTACTAACAGCGTCACAAAATATTTACGCATTTCGCGGGCGATCGTTCCGAAAATGGTTTGATTGACAATGCCGGAATCGAGGAAACGGTGGGCTTCTTCGATGGTAATTACCAATTGTTGGGGGCGATCGCGCTCCTCTTTGGAACGCAAAAACCGATCCGCTTTTTTCACATAGCTGCTATGAATCCGCCGCGTGATCATATTCGTGGCTAACATATAGGAAAGCAGGTTAGATTGGGAGCCAAACTCAATAATGACGTGCTTGCCCGCATCGAGATATTCTAAGACCCGATCAATATAATTTTGGGGGCAGGTTTGGCGAATATATTTCAAACTATCGAGGCGCATCAGCTTCCGTTGCAATGCCATAATTGAGCCTTTATGGCCCTGTTTGGTTTCACAAAATTCGGTAATTTCTTCATTGGTCATATTTAACAGTTGCACAATCCAACTCTTGCCAAATTCTGAGGCCAAAATATTGGCATTATCTAAGCTGGCATCCGATAGCCCCAACTCCCGACTGACTAACCGCAAATCCTCAATTTCAATCTGGTCATAGCTTAAATATAATTCCTGGGCATCCCTTACCCCTCGGCGGTTGGTGGATTCGGGGTCAAGGGTGAAAATCTCGACGCGATGCTGAAACAGTTGTTTTAAGCCTTTAACGGTACTAATTTCTTTGCCTTCCTTCATGGCTTCCCAACCATATTCGGAGTGCATATCAAACATTAAATTCACCCCCGCCTGCTTTTGAATAATTCCCGATAAAATCAACCGCGTTAAAAAAGATTTCCCCGTTCCCGACTTACCAAAAATGCCATTACTCCGCTCTACAAACCGCTCCAAATCCAAACAGACCGGCACATCCATATCCAACGGCTGCCCCACGGCAAAATTTTTCCGAAAGGGATCATCTTCCCACCCAAACACCATACGAAAATCCCGCTCGCTGGCATCAAAAACCTGGCTAAAATGGCTGGGAATGGTTTTCACCGGCAATAAAACCACATCGCTATTGGTGTGGGCGGTGAAGGAACCGAGGGCGCTATCGGAGTTTGTGGCCTTGGGGTTGGGCTGGGCATCGGGAATCAGCATCAACATTGGGGAAAGGTTGATCGTGCCGTAGATGCTGCTGCCGGTGAGGACGGCATGGAGGAAATCATCCTCTGGGGGGGGCGGGTTGGTGAGGATGC
>RECT01000374.1 GCA_007693875.1 Spirulina sp. DLM2.Bin59 | reverse complement strand
CACCCGCTATGTGGCCATGGGTTGGGGTGCGCTCCAAGCGGTGATGCTGACAAGCTGGATTCAAAACTATGCCTATAACCCCGGGCCGGTGTTCTTTGTTGAAACGGTCATTGCCTTTACCGCTGGCTCGATGTTCGTGATGTGGATCTCGGAGCTGATCACGGAGCGAGGCATTGGTAACGGTGCGTCGCTGTTGATTTTTGTCAATATCGTGGCGGTGTTACCGACGATTTTAGGCCAAACCGTGGGCGTGGCTCAACAGGGGGGCCGGGATGAGATTGCCAAGGTGATTATCCTCCTCTTGTCGTTCCTGTTGATGATTGTCGGGATTGTGTTTGTCCAGGAAGGGACGCGGCGGATTCCGATTATTTCGGCGCGGCGACAGGTGGGGCGACGGCTCTACCGGGAGCGGACGAATTATCTGCCCCTCCGGTTAAACCAGGGCGGCGTGATGCCGATTATTTTCGCCTCGGCGGTGCTGTTTTTACCGGCTTCTCTGGTGCAGTTTACCCAAGGCCGGGAGGGATTTTTAGGGGAAGTGAATCAAATCCTCGGCCCGATTTCCAATGCCATTCGTATGGATGGCCCCACCCCTTGGGTTTATGTTTTGGTGTTTTTCACCTTAATTTTGTTCTTTAGTTATTTCTATTCTTCGCTGATTGTCAATCCCGTGGATATGTCTCAGAACCTCAAAAAAATGGGTTCGAGTATTCCGGGGATTCGACCGGGGCGGGCCACCAGTGAATACCTAGAGCGGGTGATCAATCGCTTGACCTTCTTGGGGGCGGCGTTCTTGAGTGTGGTGGCGACGGTGCCCACGGCGGTGGAAAGTGCGTTGGGCATTCAGACCCTGCGGGGTTTGGGGGCTACTTCCCTGCTGATTTTGGTGGGGGTGGCCATTGATACGGCGAAACAGATTCAGACCTATGTGATTTCACAGCGGTATGAAGGCATGGTGAAAAAGTAAACCATGGTAGTGATTGTTGATTGTGTTGATTGGTGGAGGGCGATCGCCCAATGAGTAAACGACTGATTTTTTTAGGCCCCCCTGGGGCCGGCAAGGGAACCCAGGCTGAACGTCTTGCGACCGCAGCCGCCATTCCCCACATCTCCACCGGGGAGATCATTCGCGGGGCGATCGCCCAGCAAACTCCCCTGGGACAACAGGCCAAAAGCTATGTGGATGCGGGGGATCTGGTTCCCGACAGCCTCATTTTGGACTTAATTCGGGAACGTCTCCAACAGCCGGACACGGCATCCGGCTGGATCCTCGATGGCTTCCCTCGCAATGTCAGTCAGGCCAAATTCCTGGATCAACTCCTCAAAGAGTTAGGACAATCCGGGGTCTGTGTGATTAGCCTCAAGGTTCCCGAAGATGTCCTCGTGGCCCGTTTACTCAGCCGCCAACGCCAAGACGACAATGAAACGACGATCCGGCATCGGTTGGAGGTGTATCACCAAGAAACCACCCCCGTGATCGAGTTTTATCGCGATCGCGGTCTCCATATTGTTGATGGCGATCGCAGCCCCGATGCCGTCGGGGCAACCCTCCAGGAACTGGTTAATGCCTAACTCCTGGCCCCCCTTAGCCTATCCGTAAAGAGAGGACTCAAATAGTTTGTCTAAACAAGACCTGATTGAAATGGAAGGTACGGTAACGGAATCCTTGCCCAATGCGATGTTTCGTGTTGATCTCGACAATGGATTTAACGTCCTCGCCCACATTTCCGGCAAAATCCGCCGTAACTACATTAAAATTTTGCCCGGCGATCGGGTCAAGGTTGAACTCACCCCCTACGACCTCACCAAAGGACGAATTACCTACCGACTGCGCAAGAAATAATCTTTTTTCAGATAATCTTGCCCAACTTCCCCCTTTGTGCTTGCTCCCAAGCACTCGTCTTGATATAATGAAAAGCTTGCAATATGACCTAAGCCACCATGAAAGTTAGAGCATCTGTAAAGAAAATTTGCGAAAAATGCCGCGTCATCCGCAGACGGGGCCGGGTCATGGTGATTTGCACCAACCCGAAGCACAAACAGCGCCAGGGTTAAGCAGCGGCAACCCCATTTCCTCATCCATCCCATTAACTTGAGCACCAAGATAGCACAGGAGAAACAAGCGTGGCACGAATTGCGGGTATCGATCTACCCAGAGATAAACGAATTGAAATTGGCCTGACCTATATCTACGGCATTGGTCTGTCTCGTTCCCATGAAATCCTTGCCGCCACTGGCGTTAACCCAGACACCCGCGCCAAGGATCTCGCCGATGAGGACGTGACCGCCCTCCGTGCCTATATTGAAAAAAGCTATCAGATCGAGGGGGATTTACGTCGCCTCGAATCCATGAACATCAAGCGGCTGGCGGATATCGGTACTTACCGGGGTCGTCGCCATCGTCAAGGGTTGCCCGTGCGAGGCCAGCGCACCCGCACCAACGCCCGCACCCGTCGCGGCCGCCGTCTCACCGTTGCCGGTAAGAAGAAAGCGGCGAAGAAATAAGCCCCTCCTGATTTCCCTCATTCCTGATTTAACTCATCCATTTCAACTATGGCAAGACCAACCAAAAAAGGTGGAACGAAGAAGCAAAAACGCAATGTTCCCAATGGCGTGGCTCACATCACCTCCACCTTTAACAATACGATTGTGACCATTTCCGACACCAAAGGCGATGTCATTTCCTGGGCTTCCAGTGGCTCCAGTGGCTTTAAAGGGGCTAAAAAAGGCACACCCTTTGCCGCGCAAACCGCCGCCGATAGTGCAGCGAAACGGGCCATGGAACAGGGGATGCGCCAATTGGAAGTGATGGTCAGTGGCCCCGGAGCGGGTCGAGAAACCGCGATCCGGGCCCTCCAAGCCTCTGGCTTAGAAATCACCCTGATTCGCGATGTCACCCCCATTCCCCACAACGGTTGTCGGCCGCCGAAACGTCGTCGGGTTTAACGGAATCATTGTCCAAGTGGGAAACCTGAGAGAACGGCTAAGGAAGGGAGTTTGTACGGCGTGATACAGTTTCAAATTGAGTGCGTTGAGTCCAAAACGCACAAAAATCAAAGTCAATACAGTAAGTTTGTTCTTGAACCCCTAGAAAGGGGTCAGGGTACAACGGTGGGCAATGCTCTGCGGCGCGTGCTGCTGGCCAATTTAGAAGGGGCGGCAGTGACAGCAGTGCGCATTGCCGGGGTAAACCATGAGTTTGCCACGATTCCAGGGGTGCGCGAAGATGTCCTGGAAATTTTGCTCAATATGAAAGAGCTGGTGTTTCAGTCCTTTGCCACCGGCCCCCAAATTGGCCGCTTGGTGGCCACCGGCCCCAGCACCGTGACCGCAGGACAATTTGACCTCCCTTCGGAAGTTCAGGTGGTGGATAAGAACCAATATGTCGCCACCTTGGCGGCCGGGGCCCGTCTAGAAATGGAGTTTCGCATTGAGCGGGGCAAGGGCTACCAATCCATTGACCGCAGTCGTGAGGAAGCGACTTCCCTCGATTTCATGCAGATTGATGCGGTATTTATGCCCGTCAGTAAGGTGAATTATGAGGTGGAGGATGCCCTCGTAGACGGCTCCATGTCGAAGGATCGCCTCGTGCTGGATATCTGGACGAACGGCAGTATTAAGCCGGAGGAAGCCCTTTCCCAAGCGGCGGGCATTGTGGTGGAACTGTTCAATCCCCTCAAGGATCTCACCCTGGAAGCGATTCAGGAGGATCAACAGGAGGATGAAGACCCCACGAGTCAAATCCCCATTGAGGAATTGCAGTTATCGGTTCGCGCCTATAACTGTTTGAAACGGGCCCAGATCAACACTGTGGCGGATTTGCTGGATTATTCCCAGGAAGACCTTCTGGAAATTAAAAACTTTGGTCAAAAGTCGGCCGAAGAAGTGATTGAGGCGCTCCAGCAACGGCTGGGGATTACGTTGCCTCAGGAAAAATCAAAGCCCTAGGCTGACGATTTTATTGTTGTTGCTGATACCCTATCTGGAGAAAATGTTATGCGTCACCGCTGTCGGGTTCCCAAATTGGGACGGCCTGCTGATCAACGGAAAGCGATGTTGCGATCGCTCACCACGGCTCTGATCCGCAATGGTCAAATTAAAACCACCAAAGCCCGTGCTAAGGCTGTCCGCACCACGGCGGATCACATGATCACCCTGGCGAAAGATGGCTCCCTAGCTGCCCGTCGTCGGGCCATGGGCTACCTGTACGACAAAAATTTAGTCCATGCCCTGTTTGCTGAGGCTAACAACCGCTACGGGAATCGCAATGGTGGCTATACCCGCATTGTCCGCACCGTGCGGCGCAAAGGCGATAATGCGGAAATGGCGATCATTGAACTGGTGGGCGAAGAGGCTTAAGGGTGACAGCGGTGCAACGGGTGGCGTTGGTGATCCAATATTTGGGAACCCATTTCCATGGCTGGCAACGTCAACTCCAGCACCGTAGCGTTCAGGGGGAAATTGAGGGGGCGATCGCCGCCATAACCGGTGAACCCGTCACCCTCTATGGAGCTGGCCGCACGGATACCGGGGTACATGCCGCCGCCCAAATTGCCCATTTTCAAGTCACCAGCCCCATTCCTGCCCACCGCTGGGCGAAGGTTCTCAATGGTCGGCTACCCTCGGATATCAATATCCGGGCCGCCGCAGCGGTTCCCCCCACCTGGCACGCCCGTTTTTCGGCCCTGTGGCGACGCTACCGCTATAGCTTCTACACCGATGCTTGCCCGAACCTGTTTGTTCAACCCTATTGTTGGCATTATTACCATGCCCCCTTGGATCTGGACAAAATGAACGCTGTGCTCCGCCCGCTGTTGGGCCGTCACCATCTAGCCGCCTTTCATCGGGCTGGCTCCAGCCGCTCCCATTCCTGGGTGGATATCCAGGATGTGGAATGCTACCAACGGGGGCCCTTCCTCCATGTGGAGATTCAGGCCAACGGCTTCCTCTACGGCATGGTACGCTTATTAATTGGGCTATTACTGGAAGTGGGCAACGGCACGCGATCGCCAGAAAATTTTACAGATATTTGGGTCAACCAACGGCGGGAACTGGTGAAGTACGCCGCCCCCGCCCAGGGGCTTTGCCTCCTGCGGGTGGGCTATCCCGACAGCCCCTTTCCCCGTGCAACCTGGTATGACACCCAACCTCTTTTTATGTTCAACCCCTAACTCACCCCATGATGGAAAAAACTGTTTTACCCTCCGTTGAAAGCCTCGAACCCAAGTGGTACGTCATCGATGCCGCTGACCAGCGTCTCGGCAGACTGGCCAGTGAAGTCGCCCAAATCCTGCGGGGCAAGCGCAAACCCTACTTTACCCCCCACATGGATACTGGCGACCACGTCATTATCGTCAATGCGGAAAAAGTGGTCGTCACCGGCCGCAAAGGTGCTCAAAAGCTCTACCGCCGCCATTCTGGCCGCCCCGGTGGGATGAAGACGGAAACCTTCAACCACCTCCAAGCCCGGATTCCGGAGCGGATCATTGAGCAGGCGGTGAAAGGGATGCTACCGAAGAATTCCCTCGGTCGTAAACTTTTCACCAACCTCAAAGTTTATGCCGGGCCCAACCACAAGCAAGCCGCCCAGCAACCGGAAGTTTTAACCCTGAAAACCACACCCTAGGAGGATTACAATATGCCCATTGAAACAGGCGATCGCGCCGTCTATTGGGGAACCGGCCGCCGCAAAAGCTCCGTTGCCCGTGTTCGTCTCGTCCCCGGAACTGGCCAGATCAAAGTCAACGATCGCCCCGGTGATCATTACTTCAACTACAACCCCAGCTATCTCGCCAGCGTCAAAGCTCCCTTAGAAACCCTGGGGTTGGAAGCAGAATATGATGTATTAGTGCGGGCCCACGGTGGCGGCCTGACGGGCCAATCCGATGCCGTTAAACTCGGTGTTGCCCGTGCGCTGTGCCAACTCGACCCCGCCAACCGTTCCCCCCTCAAGTCTGAAGGTTACTTAACCCGTGATCCCAGAGCCAAGGAACGGAAAAAATACGGTTTGAAGAAAGCCCGTAAGGCTCCTCAATTCTCCAAACGTTAACCACAGTTTGTTATTATTGCTACTGTCTGCACAGGAAGACCATGCCAAAACCCGATATTCACCCCACTTGGTATCCCGAAGCCAAGGTCATTTGCAACGGTGAAGTTGTCATGACCGTTGGTTCCACCAAGCCAGAGATCCATGTAGAAATCTGGTCAGGAAATCACCCCTTTTACACCGGCACGCAAAAAATCATTGACACCGAGGGCCGTGTTGAACGGTTCATGCGTAAATTTGGCATGCTTGACACCGCCGCGACCGCTGAAGCCGACGAGAAATAGCTGGCTTTGGCTCGCTTTTGACCCAGCAGAGTTTCTGCTGGGTTTGTTGTATTTTGAATGAGGGGGGCGTAATGGCCGAAGCCTATTTACTCGATAAACTCAAATCTGTTGAACAAACGTTTCAGGAACTTTCCCTGCGTTTAGCTGACCCCGATGTGGTGACAAACCCCGATGAACTCCAGCGGGTGGCGAAGGCGAGATCTTCCCTGGAGCAGACGGTGATTACCTATGATGCCTGGAAGAAGGCCCAAGGGGAGCTAGTGGGAGCCAAGGAGATCGTCAAGGAATCCCAAAGCGATCCGGAGATGCTGGCCATGGCCCAGGGGGAAGTCCAGGCCCTGGAGGCGGAAATTGCCCGGTTGGAAACCCATTTGAAAGTGTTGTTGCTCCCCAGTGATCCCAACGATGAGAAAAACATCATGTTGGAAATCCGCGCCGGTACTGGGGGGGATGAGGCCAGTATCTGGGCGGGGGATCTGCTCCGGATGTATTCCCGCTATGCGGATACCCAGGGCTGGAAGGTGGCTCTGGTGAGTGAGTCTCCGGCGGAAATAGGGGGCTTTAAGGAGGCGGTGTTAGAAATTCAGGGCGATCGCGTTTATAGCAAACTCAAATTTGAGGCGGGGGTGCATCGGGTGCAGCGGGTGCCGGTGACGGAAGCGGGGGGCCGGGTGCATACCTCGACGGCGACGGTGGCGGTGATGCCGGAGGTGGATGAGGTGGAGGTGTTTATTGATCCCAAGGATTTGGAGATTTCCACAGCCCGCTCTGGGGGTGCGGGGGGTCAAAACGTCAATAAGGTAGAAACGGCGGTGGATTTACTCCATAAACCCACAGGGATTCGGGTCTTTTGCACGGAGGAGCGATCGCAACTGAAAAACCGGGAACGGGCAATGCAGATCCTCCGGGCGAAGCTCTACGATATCAAGCTTCAGGAACGCCAACAGGAAGTAACTTCGTTGCGGCGATCGCAGGTGGGGACAGGGGCGCGATCGGAAAAAATCCGCACCTACAACTACAAGGACAATCGCATCACTGATCATCGCTTAGGGCAAAATTTCACCTTGGCGAATATCCTTGATGGGGATATTGATCAGGTGATGGAGGCTTGTATTTCTCAGGATCAGCAGGAGCGGCTTGAACAGTTGGCCAGTGCCACGGAGTAGGAAGTGGGAAGTAGAAAGTAGGTGTAGGGTGGGCATCGCCCACCTACCTTTGTGGTTTTAATCAACGGTTGAGTGGTGGATTTTGTCAACCTCCGGAATGTGGGTTTAAGTCTGTTTCTGAACGCTCACTGACCCAGTTCATCCAAAGGACTGCGAACCCCTCGGCCACCGCGATTAAGAACGTGGGTGTAGATCATGGTGGTTTTCACATCTTTATGGCCTAACAGTTCTTGGACTGTGCGAATGTCATACCCATCCTCAAGCAAGTGGGTGGCAAAGCTATGACGAAGGGTGTGGCAACTCCCGTGTTTGGTGATACTGGCTTGTTGTTTGGCTTGCTTCATCCTGCGTTGAATGCGATCTTCAGAGAGATGATGACGGCGAACGGCTCCGGAACGGGGATCACGAGAACGGTAAGCGGCTGGAAATACATACTGCCAGCCCCATTCTCGTTGGGCATTGGGATATTTGCGGGCCAGGGCATCGGGTAGCTCAACTTCGCCGTGGCCGTTGAGGAGTTCGCGATCGTGGGTGAGTTTGGTGTGGGCAATGTGTTGTTGAAGGGGGAGAATGAGCGATCGGGGCAACATGGTGACGCGATCCTTTTTGCCTTTGCCGTCGCGAATGAGGATTTGGCCATAGTCAAAGTCCACGTCTTTAACTCGCAGTCGTAGGCATTCAGTTAACCGCATCCCAGTCCCGTAGAGTAAGCGGATGACCAAGGCCTCTGGGTCATCCCCAACCTTAGCCAGGATTGCCAGGACTTCTGGGCGTGAGAACACAGTAGGCAACCGCTTGGGGCGCTGGGGACGCTGAATGCCATCAATATCTGGCAAGGGAGGGTCAAGAACTTGGCGGTAGAGAAAGAGCAAGGCACTGAGGGCAACGTTTTGGGTGGAGGCAGCAATTTTTTTATCGACCGCGAGGTGAGATAAGTAGGCGCGGACTTCTGGTACGCCCATCTCTCTGGGGTGGCGTTTTTGGTGAAACAAGATGAAGTCTCGGATGTAATAGAGATAGGACTTCTCGGTTTTGCGACTGAGATGCCGGAAGCGGATGGCTTGGCGCACGCGCTCAAGAAGTTTGGGCGATTGAGGCACTTCCATGACAGGACTTGCGCTAAAAGACGACGAAAAGGGGTGTTATCCCGCACGTGCGGGATAACACCCATAATATCGGAGTTAGACCGCCAGTGCTTGACAACACTCTCCAGAAGTGAGTTATCCTACAATTGCGGTCTAATAAATAGTTAGGCTTCAAGCAATTCAACCGTTAGTTTAAAAACTCCTCTTAAGATTAAGAAAAAAGACATTTTATATTATGAATTTTTCGTGTGCGGTTCAATCTATGGCTGCTATTAAAAAAGTTTTCATAAGGAGATCAGACTTAATCTTTTCAGAAAAAGAGCATGAGTATCAAGACAAAGTAATCAAAATTTTCAACGACGATGGGTATTTAATTATGGGAGCATCCCGTTTTTGCCCTAAGTATAAATACTCTGTTGTCTCAGGGGGAGAAATTACACTAAAACTACAGTGTAGACCTAACCATCACTCTCCATGACCCCATCTGAAGCCAGAGAACTCAAACATCACCTCCAATCTGCCGCCAAGATTCTCAAAGCCAATACCCCGCAAGACCAGTTACAAGACTTCGAGAGTATCGAACTAGCAGCCCGTCAACATATCATCGAAACCGTTGGCCCAGCCATGGGGGAAATTTTTTTTCAGCAGGAGAACCGAAAACCATCGGGAAAAAGCGACAAGTAAAAACCTGCATTGGCAGAGTGCGAGTGCAAAGAACAGAAGCCCGAAAGCTAGGACTCAAGCCCAGACAGCAACTGAGTCCAGTCATGGAGAAGTGTAGCCTGGTTGCTTGTGCGAAATCCTCCTATGAGGAAGCAGCAGAGGATATCAAGCTGATGACGGGAATGGCATTGGGACACAGCAGTTTACACCGGTTAGTGCAACGCAGCGAGATACCCTCACCCGAAAGTGAGAAGCCGGCAGATGGATTAAGTGTGGATGGGGGAAAAGTGAGGTTAAGAACCCCAGAGCCAGGAGCCTGTGAGTGGCGAGACTATAAGGCAGTGAGTCTCCACGACTCGGTGTGTAATGCGTATTTCCAAGAGAATGAAGCCCTGATAGAGTGGGTGCAGCAACAACGCCTGGCAGAAGTGGTGACTTGCGTGGGGGATGGTCATGACGGGGTATGGAATATCATGGCTCACCTTGCACCGGAGTATCAGCGAAGGGAGGTACTCGATTGGTATCATCTGGTGGAAAATCTGCACAAAGTGGAGGGGTCAAAGGAGAGCCTGGAAAGGATGAAGAGCTTACTGTGGTCAGGGTATGTCGATGAGGTGTTGGAGGAGTTGAAGCAGCTCAGCAGCTACGCAAGTGTGAAATTTAGGAGGTACTTAAGGAAGCATCGTCAGCGGATTGTGCCCTATGACGTATATCAAAGGATGGGAATAGCGATTGGTTCAGGAGCGGTGGAGTCTGTAGTGAAGCGGATTGGTGCTCGAATCAAGCTATCGGGTGCGCAATGGTCAAGGGAAAATGTAGGGAAAATGCTACGACTGCGCTGTGCTTATCTGAATCGTGCCTTCTGCGTGAGTATTTCTACTTAGGGCAAAAACGGGATGCTCCCCAATTGACGGTGCATCCCAAGATGTGAGCCTTGCACCGGAGAATTTCCACTTCACCGACCCCTTCCCTGCTCCCGTAGCCCCCGTAGCTCCCGTAGCCCCCGTAGCTCCCGTGTTTGACCTCGAACCCAACACCGATAGCATCACCACCACCACCTTCACCACCGAAGACTGGGAAGAACGCACCACCCTCGCCCCCACCCCCAGCCCTAACGCCAACCTCCGGCGTAACGGCATCGTCTCCCGCATCTTCCCCACCCTCTCCCTCTACCAATAACCCCCAAACCCACCGATCAACCCAACCACACCGTAGGGGCGAAAAATTTTTCGCCCCTACAACTTTTTTACCCCCACTGGGCGCAAGCGTTGCGCCCCTACAACCCAACTCCTGTAGGGGCGCAATGTTTGCGCCCTCTAGATGGGATGCCATAGCAATAAACCCTCTATCCTAAGAATTGTCGCTACTCCTCTGCTCCCATGCCCAAATGGTTCAACACCGCCGGCCCCTGCCAAGCCGACATCCACTATATGCTCTCCCCCACAGCACGACTCCCTGAAGTTGTGCA
>RECT01000251.1 GCA_007693875.1 Spirulina sp. DLM2.Bin59 | reverse complement strand
CAAAAACAACCCAGCCCCCCACGTCCCAAATAAACCCCGCGAGCCCGAGGCGGGGCCGGAAATCGGGCCAGGATTTTACCGATGGTGGCTTTTGAAGAAGGGGGACAGGCTTGCAAGAGGGCTTGACCTTGGCCCGTTTCCCCCTGCTCAATCAACCGTAAACCCAATAACAGCCGCGTTTCCCCTAAACGGGTTTGGCGCACCTGCTCCAAATTTTCAGCTTCAAATTGAAAGGCTTCTAGATATTGCAATTTATCGGCTAAATAACGACGGGCGCGGGTGGGGGTGTTTTGCTCCGGATGGCGGCGGTATTCCATCAGTAATTCTGGCAAATAATAGGCTTGTTTCCCCGCTAAGGCTAACCGGACGAGTAGATCATTATCTTCGCAATTTTGCCAATCTTGGCGCATGAAATCCACGGCTTTTAGGGCACTGTAGCGAAAGAGGGTGGCCCCAATTTGCAGGCTTTGGTGAATGAAGACGGTGGCGAGGAGATTGGGGATGGGGCCAGGGGGGAGGCGATCGCGCCTCCATTGTTGGGAATTGGCCCGGGTTGCTGCTGCATCTCTTTGATTCTCACCATCAATAATCCAGTGATCCGTTCCCACAAAATCAATGTCTGGGTGCTGGTCTAAAATGGCGACGGTGCGGGTTAAAAACTCGGGGGTGAGGCGATCGTCGTCGTCAAACTTGATAAAGTATTCCCCTTGGGCCGCTAAAAACCCAGAGCGCATATTATTACTTTTGCCGATATTTTCCCGGTGGCGCAGGTAGCGAATGCGGCGATCGCCCTCATAACTCGCCATTAAAGCCGCTGTGCCATCGGTGGAACCATCATCACAGATAATTAATTCCCAATCTGAATGGGATTGAGCCAGCACCGATTCAATAGCGACTTGCAGAAAATGCACCCGGTTATAGGTGGGAATTGCAACGGTTACTTTTGCCATCACCTTTCTTTGCCCCGATCATTCGCCCACCCTCCATAAACCATGGGGGGGGAAACTTTCTCGCCCCATTTTCGCCCCGATAATCAGGAAATCTAAATTCCTGAACCGTCGAGAAACTCACGAATTTCGCGATCAGCGAGGCGGCAACTGCCGGAGGCGGTGAGTTGGGGTTGGGGGCGATCGCCTAACGCTGCTTTTACTAAGGAATTCGTTCCCGCCTGCTGTTGTTGCAAGGTGGTTAACTGCTGTTCGAGGGATTCAATGCGATCAACAAGGGTACGAATCACCGCCGCCTCAGAATCCGGCAGCTTGCCATGTTCGAGGGGATTGACCCGCACCCCAGAGCGGTACAGCACCCGCCCCGGCACACCCACAACGGTGCAATCGGAAGGGACATCCCGCAACACCACAGAACCTGCGCCAATACGCACACTATTACCAATCTGCAAATTGCCTAATACCTTGGCCCCGGCTCCCACCACCACATTCTCGCCCAGGGTGGGGTGACGTTTGCCGCTTTCTTTGCCCGTACCGCCCAGGGTTACGCCTTGGTAAATCAGGCAATAATCCCCAACGATCGCCGTCTCGCCAATCACCACCCCCATACCGTGGTCAATAAATACGCCCTGGCCGATTTGCGCCCCTGGGTGGATTTCAATGCCAGTGAAGAAGCGGGCCAGATGGGAAAGGAGGCGCGGCAGGAAGGGCAGACCGAGGTGATAAAACCAATGGGCAACCCGATGGCACACGAGGGCCTGGAGACCGGGATAGCAGAATAAAACTTCTAGCCAGTTGCGGGCCGCGGGGTCGCGCTCAAAGATAATTTGAAAGTCGGCGATGAGTGAGGATAGCACGATTTTTTCAGCAATAACTTAAGCCTTGATTATCTTAACGTTGATGGGGGCGAAAACACGAGGGCGGGAAACCGGTCTTGGGGGAAGGGGTGAGGAGAGAGAAGTGAGGAGAGAGAAGATTGTAGGGGCGTTGGCGTAAGCCTGCCGGAGGCACAAGAATTTTTCGCCTTGCCAGTCAGTGAGGAAAAACGCTCAACTTCCCTCTTTTCTCTCTCCTCTATCCTCTCTTCTCCCTAAGTGGGGCGTTGGAAATTCCTCAGGCGCAGGGCATTGGTGACGACGGAGATGGAACTGAGGGCCATGGCGGCTCCGGCGATGATGGGGTTGAGGAGCCAACCGGTGAAGGGGTAGAGGATACCGGCGGCGATGGGGATGCCGAGGGTGTTGTAGATGAAGGCAAAAAAGAGGTTGCTGCGGATGTTGGCGAGGGTGGCGCGGCTCAGTTGGATGGCGGTGATGATGCCGATCAGGTCGCCGGAGATCAGCGTGATATCGGAGGCGGCCATGGCCACATCGGTTCCTGTGCCGATGGCCATGCCCACATCGGCTTGAGCGAGGGCGGGGGCATCGTTGATCCCATCCCCCACCATGGCCACACAGCCTCCTTCTTTTTGCAGTTCCCGGATGATTTCGGCTTTTTGGCCGGGACGGACTTGGGCGATGGTGCGGGTGATGCCGGCCTGGGAGGCGATCGCCTCTGCGGTTTCTTGGTTATCCCCCGTGAGTAAAATCACCTGTAATCCCATCTGTTGCAACCGTTGCACCACCCCACGGGAGGAGGGCTTGAGGGCATCGCTAATCGCCATCAGACCCACCACATCAGAACCTTGGGCAATCCACACCACCGTTTTTGCCTCTCGCTCCCAACGGTGGGCCCATTGGGTGAGGGGTTGCCCCTCAATGGTTGCGGCTTCAGGATTGAACCCTAACTCTGCCAACCAGCGGCGGGTTCCCAACCGCACCGTTGCCCCGGCAATTTGTCCCTGTACGCCCGAACCGGCGATCGCCTCAAACGCTTCTACCTGTGGCAACAGATCCAGCCCTTGACGTTTGCCATAGTCCACCACTGCTAAACCGAGGGGATGCTCCGATTGGGCTTCGAGGGCGGCGATCTGGCTTAAAAGGGTTAATTCCTGTTCAATACCGGCGGTGGTGATGTAGTCCGTAACCGTGGGTTTTCCCGTCGTCAGCGTGCCGGTTTTATCCAGCACCACCGTCCGGATGCGATGGGCTAACTCTAAACTCCCTCCCCCTTTAATCAAAATCCCGAACTCTGCCCCTTTGCCGGTTCCCACCATCACCGAGGTGGGCGTGGCTAACCCCAAGGCACAGGGACAGGCGATCACCAATACGCCGACGGTAGGGATTAAGGCGAGGGCCAATTGCCCCGTCGTGCCGTACCACACCCCAAACGTCACCACCGCAATGCCCAACACCACCGGCACAAACCACCCCGTCACCCGGTCGGCCAATTGCTGAATGGGGGCTTTAGACCCTTGGGCCTCCTGCACCAGTTGGACGATCTGCGCCAATACGGTATCGGCTCCGACCCGTTGGGCAGTGAATTCAAAGCTACCGGTTTGGTTCAAGGTTGCGCCAATGACTTCATCTCCTACGTTTTTCTCAACAGGGCGACTTTCCCCCGTCACCATCGCCTCATCTACCGTGGAGCGACCCGCTGCCACCACACCATCGACGGGGATTTTTTCACCGGGACGAACAAGAAGGCGATCGCCCACCTGCACCGCTGTGATCGGGATATCCACCGGCTCCCCATCGCGGATCACTCGCGCCGTTTTTGCCTGGAGGCCGATCAATTGGCGAATGGCGGCGGAGGTTTTGCCCTGAGCGCGATGTTCTAAAAATTTGCCTAATAAAACCAGCGTTACCACCATCGCCGCCACTTCGTAATAAACATCGGGGGCAAGGTCTTGATCTCGAAACCATTGGGGAAAAAAGGTGGGAAAAAGGGAATAAATATAGGCGGTTCCTGTGCCTAAGGCCACCAATGTATTCATATCAGCGCGACGGTGGCGGGCCGCCTGCCAAGCGCCAATAAAGAAGGATTGCCCCACCCACACCATAATCGGGGTCGTTAACACCAGTTGCAGATAGGGATGATGGAGCCACATGGGCCAGCCAGAGATATGAATACCGGTCATCATCGGCAGGCCGCCGATCATAATGATGCTACTAACGATCAGCCCCAGGATCAGCTTGGCCCGCAGTTGTTTCCCCTGGGTTGTTTCGGGGTCATCGTCGGGGAGGGTGAAGGGATCGACGAGGGGGGTAGCGGTGTAGCCGGCTCGGGCGATCGCGCTTTGAATTTCTGTGAGGGGGGCAGTTTTGGGGTCATGGTGGAGGGTGGCGATCGCTGCCCCAAAGTTAACGCTACATTCTTCTACACCCTCAATCCGGCTGACGATCCGTTCAATGGCTTGGGCACAGGAGGCGCAACTCATGCCTTGGAGTTGAAGGGTTTGCTGGGTCATAGTCAAGGCTGATATCGGAATACTTTCAGGGTAAACCCTCTAGTATAGGGGAGGGTCAAGATGCAACTCTGGTGAGTTACGGCTGATCAGCTTATCGAGGATGATTAGTCTCTCTTAAGCCCGTATTTGAGCTAGAATCAGGACTAACAAACGCCTCCCCCACCATGAGTGATTTAGTGAGAGTCCATTGTGAAATCCCCCTGCTGTGGAAGAGCAAGCTGGAACGCTTGGCAGCAGAGCGGAAAATTGCCCCCACGGATTTAATGCGTGAAGCGATCGCCTGCTATCTCGGGGAGGCGATCGGCCCCCATACCGCCCGCCTCGATACCCTAGAGGCAGAGGTAGCCGCCCTCCGGGGTGCAGTGCAATCCCTCACCCGCCCCATTCCTACCCCCCCTCAAGTTCCCATCCCTTTTTCTCTCCATTCACCCTTAACGGATGATGAGGATGAACCCGATGAGGTGCTTTATGATTTTCTCGAAGGAGAGCATTAGAATCTCTCCGGCTCCTTTTGAAAAGGAGGTTCTGGATTGGGGAAAGGTTTGAGGGCGAAAAATTTGTGTGCCTCCGGCAGGCTTGCGCCAACGCCCCTACGGAAGAAGGAGGGCGATCGCCCTCCTTCTCAATGGGGTTTTGCTTGAGCCTTTGGCTCCAAAACTTATGCTGTTTTTTCACCTGTCGTTGCCGAGCCGAGCCGCCTTTGCCCTTATGGTTACGGCCTTGGCGGCGGGGGGATTCCCAGCGTTTGAGTCGCATGGCGCACCGTGGAACACTACAATCCGTAGTATGGCACAGTTGCCATCAAAGGCGCAATCCCTCAGGATTAATCCCGGTGGCAGCCTACCTCTTGGCGCAATTTCAAGGTTTGTAATTGCTGGATCAAAACTTCGACTTCTGCCTGTAAATGCAGGTATTTAAGCTGCTGGTCAGGGTTGTAGGCACTGACGCTGGGGTTGACGCGATCGCTCGATAGCTGAGGCAAAGAAGCAGTGGGCATCATGGGTTATTGCTAGTTATATATACTTACTCACACCAGTGGTGTATTCTAGCCTGAATAGTGTCACAAAATGTAATAGAGGTGGCATTTTTGCCATTGGCTGCCGCCAAGGGCGAAAGAATAGAACAAAACTACCCTTGGCACAGGCCAAGGGGGGCGATCGCCCCAAAACTCTCCTGAATCCACCATCAGGATGCAGGGAGAAACTAAGCATCTGATGTTAAAGTTGTCTCTTAACTCAACAACCTCCACTCATTGACGCTCTTTTAGAGGAGAATCAAGGACTCAATGCTGCCTTTTCTGTATCCCGTCATCCTGGCCCAAACCCCTGCCGCCTTCGTTGCTCCGGAATCCGCACCCCAACGATATCAGATTGAACAGCATGAAATCCGCCCCTTGCCTGGGCAACTGGATAGCATTCCGGTTTTCAACAGCAATAGCCCTGAAGTGGTGGCCACCGAAGGTATTCTCCTTTCCACATTTCCCCCCCAAGGCACTGCCGTACCCCAGGCCCACCTCAACAAACCCCTAGAAGGTCGGTTTGATTTTTTCGCTCACCACATTTCCCGCCCCGCAGGTGAACCCCGCACCCTCTACCAAGGGGTCATGGTTTATAACGCTGGCTCTCGTCCTGTCACCCTTAAGGTCAAACAGGCTGTCAGTTATATTAACTCCCACGATGCCCCCTTTGTGGACTTGCCCCCTCGTCTTGAAGACCCCACAGGTCGCGTTTTTTCCGGCCCCGGTTCTCGCCTCGCTGGGGACATCATCCGGGGTGTCAATCAGCCCTATTTTCCTGCACAAATTGTCATTCAACCCCGCGAACTGCGAATGCTGGCGGTGATGCCCATTCCCATCAGCAGTGCTCGTTCAACAATGATGCGCCTCGAAAGTACCGGCCCTGTCCATCTTGCCAACCTTGCCCTTTATGAAGTGGCGGAGCAAAGCACCGCCATCGACCTCAACACCGACGACCCCAATCCTGTCACTCGCACCACTTACCGCGCCCCAACGATGGGAGAGTGGCGCAATGTTGCCGTCAATGGTCGGCTGGTCAGCCCTCGGGATTTGGCCCCCTATGAATCTGCCCATCGCCATATTTATGGCCGGGTCGCGGGGATTTCCGTCGGCTCAGAATGGCAGGCTACCCTTACAGATACCCCCAGCACCGCAACTTTAACCATTCCCGAACGGGGACAATCCTTTTCCTATCCCCTCAGCACCACTGACACCGGCACCCACGGCACAGAACAGATCCAAAGTGCGCCGATGCTGGTGCGGTATGGGGATACCGCCCGGCGGGCCCATGGGAACTATGCTGTCCATTACAACCTGAAGCTGCCTCTCCACAACAACAGTCGCGAAGCCCAAACAGTGGCGATCACGATTCAAACGCCTCTGAAGCAAAATCTTGCCGATCGCCTGGTGTTTCTCAATCCACCGGAGGATCGCATTTTTTTCCGGGGCGCGGTGCGGTTCCGTTATCGCGATGATTTCAATCGCAATCAGGAGCGGTATTTTCATTTGGTGCAACGGCGGGGACAACGGGCGGAACCCCTCGTGGAGCTGCGCCTCCGGCCGGGAGAGCGGCGAGATGTGCAGGTGGATTTCCTCTATCCCCCTGATGCGACACCACCCCAGGTGTTGACGGTGACAACGATGCAGCCGCGCATGATTTTGACGTTACCCCCGGCCCAACCCTAAGGGGCTAGGATAGGGGAAATTTTGGCGGAACGCCGAACCGATTGTGGGGAAGGGTTATGGCGGTGATCCATCTTTGGGTTCCGAATATTTTCGAGTTTAAGGGAGGAATTCAAACCTATTCGGGGTTTGTGGTGCGGGGAATTCAGGAGTTGCGGCCAGACCTACGGTTAGAGGTGTTTCTCAAGCATGACCGCCGCACCGTGGGGAAGGATTTACTTCAGCCCCGGACAAGGTTTCACTTTGGGGGCCATTGGCCCCTAAGGGTGAGGACTTGGGGCTATGTGGCGCAGTTGCTCTATGGGGTGTGGCGATCGCCCCCTGATTTAATCATCGCCACCCATACCAACTTTGCCCCCCTGGCGGCCTTGATGAAGCGATGGTGGGGGATTCCCTATTGGGCGGTGGCCCATGGCATTGAGGTGTGGGATGTGACCGATCAACGGTTAATTGCCAGTTTTGCCCAGGCCGATCGCCTCCTGGCGGTGAGCCACTATAGCCGCGATCGCCTCCTGGCGGAGCAGCCCACCATTGATCCGGCCCGCGTCACCGTCCTACCCAATACCTTCGATGCCAACCTTTTCTATCCCGCCCCCAAACCTCCCCCCCTCCTGCATCGCTACAACCTCACCCCCCACCAACCGGTGATCCTCACCGTTGCTCGCCTCGATCAGACCCAAGCCTATAAGGGCTATGACCAAATTTTGCGAGCCTTGCCCCAGGTACGCCAATTGTTGCCGGATGTTCATTATCTCCTGGTGGGGAAGGGAAACGATCGCCCCCGAGTGGAGCAATTGATTACGAAGCTGGGGCTTGAGGGGGCGGTGACGTTGGCGGGGTTTGTGCCGGATGAGGAATTAGCCGCCCATTATCAACTGTGTGACCTGTTTGCGATGCCAAGCCGAGGGGAAGGGTTTGGCATTGTTTATTTAGAGGCGATCGCCACCGGCAAGCCCACCCTCGGGGGCAACCAAGATGGGGCGATCGATGCCCTCCGGGGGGGGGAATTGGGGGTATTGGTGGATCCTGACGATGTGGCGGCGATCGCCCGCACCCTCACCGCCAACCTCACCCAAACCTATCCCCACCCCCGTTTATATGACCCGGCAGCCCTACGGGCCAGCGTGATCCAAGCCTACGGCTACCGCGCTTTTAAACAAAATTTAGCCACCCAACTGGCCCCCCCTTGGCGGCATGGGGGGTAGTCCGGTTGCTTCACAAACGGGTACACTGTATTTAAATTTCGTTCTCCTGCCCGACCCGCATGACATCCATTCGTGAACTCCATAAACAACTGGTTCGTAAAGAACGTTCTGCGGTGGAAATCGCCCAAGAAGCCCTAGACCGAATCCATGCCCTTGAGCCGAAACTTCACAGTTTCCTCCACATCATGGCCGATGAGGCCTTGGCCCAAGCCCGGCAGGTGGATGGTCAGATCGCAGCGGGGGAGACGATTAGCCCGTTGGCGGGTGTACCCATTGCCATTAAAGATAATCTCTGTACGACCGGCATTCCCACCACCGGCGGCTCACGCATTTTAGAAAACTTTGTCCCTCCCTACGAGTCCACCGTCACCCAAAAGCTCAAGGATGCTGGGGCGGTGATCATGGGCAAAACCAACTTAGATGAGTTTGCCATGGGGAGTTCCACGGAAAACTCCGGCTATGGCCGCACCTGTAACCCCTGGGATCTCGACCGTGTGCCGGGGGGATCCTCCGGCGGTTCAGCGGCGGCGGTGGCGGCCCGGCAATGTGCCGTGGCTCTGGGGTCAGATACCGGGGGATCGATTCGGCAACCGGCGGCCCTCTGTGGTGTGGTGGGGATGAAGCCCACCTATGGCCTCGTGTCTCGCTATGGCCTGATGGCCTATGCCTCTTCTTTGGATCAAATTGGCCCCTTTGGGCGATCGGTGGAGGATGCGGCAATTTTGTTAGGGGCGATCGCCGGCCATGATCCCCAGGATTCCACCAGTTTAAAGGTAGAAATTCCCAACTATGCCAAGTTATTGCGGCCCAATTTTCGCCCCAAATCCCGCCTGCGCATTGGCATTATCAAAGAAACCTTCGGCAGTGGTTTAGAAACCGTCGTTGAGGATGCCGTGAAAAAGGCATTGGAACTCTTGCAAGAATTGGGGGCTGAAATTCAGGTAATTTCCTGCCCCCGCTTTGGCTATGGTTTACCGGCTTACTACATCATTGCCCCCTCAGAAGCCTCGGCAAACCTGGCCCGCTATGATGCCGTGAAATACGGGATCCGGGCTGAAGATGCCGATAATTTGATCGATATGTATAAAACCACCCGCGCCCAAGGGTTTGGTACAGAGGTCAAGCGGCGGATTATGTTGGGAACCTATGCCCTTTCCGCTGGCTATTATGATGCCTATTACCTCAAAGCCCAAAAGGTGCGGACGTTAATCAAGCAGGATTTTGATGTTGCTTTTGAAAAAGTAGATATTTTAGTCTGCCCCACCTCTCCCACGACGGCCTTTAAAGCGGGGGAAAAAACTGATGATCCCCTGGCGATGTACCTCTCGGATTTAATGACAATCCCGGTGAATCTGGCCGGTTTACCGGCCATTAGTATCCCCTGCGGTTTTGATAGCCAGGGTTTACCCATTGGCATGCAGTTGATCGGTAAAGTGTTGCGGGAGGATTTGCTCTTTCAAGTGGCCCATGCCTACGAGCAATCCACGGAATGGCATTTACAAACCCCCCCCTTGGTTTAAGCAATGAAAGTGGCGATCGCCCAACTGAACCCCACCATTGGCGACCTCAAAGGCAACGCTGCCCAAATTTTGGCCGCTGCGGAAGGGGCGATCGCCCAAGGTGCAAACCTGCTCCTCACCCCAGAACTCTCCCTCTGTGGTTATCCCCCCCGGGATCTGCTGCTGCAACCCAGCTTTATCGCCGCCATGGCCGGCCAACTGGTGGAATTAGCCCAGGCACTCCCGCCAACATTAACAACCCTCGTTGGCATTGCCCAAACCAATAGCCGAGCGCAGGAATCCGGGCAAAAACCGCTGTTTAATGCCATGGCCCTCTTAGCAGGGGGCCAAGTGCAGCAATTTTTTCCGAAGCGGCTCCTCCCTACCTACGATGTTTTTGATGAAGATCGCTATTTTGAACCGGGGGATCAACCCAACCAATTCACCCTAGAGGGCATCCGGTTTGGGGTGACGATCTGTGAGGATCTATGGAATGATGATCAGTTTTGGGGCAAACGGCAATACAACATCAATCCCATTGCCGATCTCGCTGACCTTGGCGTGAATGTGATCCTCAACCTCTCCGCTTCGCCCTACCGGGTGGGGATTCAAGCCACCCGTGAGGCGATGCTGATCCATGCCTCCCAACGGTTTAATTTGCCGATTTTCTATGTGAATCAGGTGGGGGGCAATGATGACCTGATTTTTGATGGTCGGAGTGTGGCGGTGCATGGGGCGGTGTGCCATCGCAGTGCAGCCTTTGCCTCGGATTTGGCGGTGGTGGATCTGAGCGCACAGCCGGTGAAGTTGCCCCCCTTAGCCGATGAGCCGATGGCGGAAATTTGGCAGGCGTTGGTGTTGGGGGTGCGGGACTATGCCCGGAAATGTGGGTTTAAATCGGCGGTGTTGGGGTTGAGTGGCGGGATTGATTCGGCCTTGGTGGGGGCGATCGCTGCTGAGGCCTTAGGCCCGGAGCAGGTCTTGGGGGTGTTGATGCCCTCCCCCTATAGTTCCGATCATTCAATTA
>RECT01000150.1 GCA_007693875.1 Spirulina sp. DLM2.Bin59 | reverse complement strand
CTGTTTGGAGAAGGAAGCCTCATCAGGCAAAATTCTTCTCTCGTGAACATTTTGGTAAATTGTATAATTCAATATTCACTGAACAATTGAACGGAGCACAAGTTGTAATCGCTGTTCAGCTTTATCGAATTGCAGAAAATCGCCGCAAACGGCCAGAGCCTACTGACCCAGATTTTGTTCGCTATGCTTCATGCTTTATTGCAATGCAGATGGGACGAAAACTTCTCGATGATATGAGTGTTCGGATGGAAGCTGTGACCCATCAAAACTTCCAACTCACTCAACAGCTTATTGAGCAGAACGGTGAGGATTATTTCAATAACTCAGCACAGGATATTCAACAGGCACTTCGAGATCTTTACGGGAAACAAGAGATTTCTTTACAGCAGCTTTCTGCAACCTTTCGACGTGGAGATTTAATCAGCAGACTTCAATGAATCAAACTTCTCAAGACATTTGATTCTCTATATAGCAATTTTTTTTACGCGATGCTCTCAAAACTTCCCTCGCACGGTGAATTGATAATTACCGCCGGGTTCTAGCTGGTAATCGCTGCGTTCGAGGAAGCGGTTTAAGGGTTCGAGGATGAGGGCGCGACCTAAGGAGGGGTGAACTCGAAGGCGGCCTTGGCGGAATTGCCATTGAAATTCCCAGGCATAATCCGCAGCCCGGACTTCACCGCTAATCCGGCCCTGATGCCAAGATTGATCGGTGATCCGGACATGGGCAATGGTTTGGGGGGCAAGGCTCATGGCAGATTAGGCAGGTCATGTTGAAGGGTTTAGGGATGATCCCGGCAAGGGGCGAGAGGTACGCGAAGGTGGATAGGTAGGCTAAGGTGGAGCGCTCTCCCTGTTCCCTATTATTGATAATTTTCTCAAATTGTGGGATAGCGGGATTGACGGCGGGGGCGGAAATCCCTAGGGGGTTGGCCATGGCAGAGGTGGCCCAAAGTAGTAGGCTAACAAAGGGACTATTTACAAAATTCTATGACAACAGCAGCTAAACCCCCAGATCCTAGTCAGACGGAAAATAGTAAAACTTTGGGCGATCGCTTCAAATCCGGTGTCGAGCGCCCCGTCGTGATTTTTATGGCGGCATTGCATGGCCTAACCCCTCTCCTCTGCTGGCTCTTTCCCTCTGCCTTGGGCGTGGGGATGCTTTTCGCTCTCTATCTCCTAACCGGGCTAGGGATTACCGTGGGCTACCATCGCCGCCTTACTCACCAAGCGTTTCAAGCTCAGGGCTGGGTAGATCATATTTTGGCGGTGCTGGGATTGTTGGCCGGGGAGGGGCCGCCGATTTTCTGGGTCGCCCACCATCGCAAACACCACAAGCACAGTGATTTGTCCGGCGATCCCCACAGTCCGAAGGATGGCTTTTTTTGGGCCCATTGGCTGTGGATTTTCCCCAAGCAGGATAAACGGCGGCTAGGGGTGCTCTATCGTCGTTGGGCTCCGGATATGTTGGGGAATGAGTTTTATCTCTTCCTGGAGCGGTCTTATTTTTATTGGCATTTGGCTCTGTTGGTGGCCCTCTTCGCCCTGGGCTATCTTGTTGGGGGCTGGTATATGGCCGGCTCCTTTGTGGCCTATGGGTTTTTCCTGCGAATGGTGGTGGTGCTGCATATCACCTGGATGGTGAATTCTGTGGCCCATGTGTGGGGTTATCGTAACTATGAAACCACCGACACGAGCCGCAACAACCCTGTGGTGGGGATTTTGGCCCACGGCGAGGGCTGGCACAATAATCATCACCATATCCAGCAGGCGGCTAACCATGGCCAACGGTGGTGGGAATTTGACCTCAGTTTTTTGGTGATTAATGTCTTGGCGGTGCTGAGTTTGCCCCTGAAATGGGTGGGTTGGGGCGATCGCCGTCCCGTCTACCAACTCAAGGTTTATTCCTACGCAGAGCAGAAAATTACCACCCGGTTTCGGAGTTAGGGGGGCAAGGGAACGAGGGGAAGGGCGAAAAATTTTTCGCCCCTACCAGATCCCTCGCCATTTCGTTTAACCTTAATAGAGATGGGGGCTAGCGGCCCCTAGATTATCCTTTTCATAATTAAGGACATCATTCCCCAATGGCTAACGAGCAAGACCGCATTATTATCTTTGACACCACCCTTCGCGATGGCGAACAGTCCCCCGGTGCAACGCTGAACGTTGATGAAAAACTGACGATCGCCAAAGCACTGGCCCGACTAGGGGTGGATGTGATTGAAGCGGGTTTTCCTCGGGCCAGTACAGGGGATTTTGAAGCGGTGCAAAAGATTGCTGACCAAGTAGGGACGGAAAACGGCCCGACGATCTGCGGTTTGGCCAGGGCGACGAAGGAAGATATTCGCCAGGCCGCTGAAGCGGTGAAACCGGCGGCCAAGGGTCGGATTCACACGTTTATTGCCACCTCCGATATTCATTTAGAACATAAACTCCGCAAGAGCCGCCAGGATGTCTTGGCGATCATCCCTGAGATGGTGGGTTATGCCAAATCTTTGATCAATGACATTGAGTTTTCCCCCGAAGATGCGGGACGGAGTGACCCGGAATTTTTGTATCAGGTGTTGGAAGTGGCGATCGCCGCTGGGGCCACCACCGTTAACATTCCTGACACCGTGGGCTACACCACCCCCGAGGAATTCGGGGCCTTGATCCGGGGCATTAAGGAAAATGTCCCCAACATTGATCAGGCGATTATTTCCGTCCATGGCCACAATGATTTAGGGTTAGCGGTGGCTAACTTCCTCTCAGCGGTGCAAAATGGGGCGCGGCAACTGGAATGCACGATTAACGGCATTGGTGAGCGGGCTGGCAATGCGGCTTTAGAGGAATTGGTGATGGCTCTCTATGTGCGCCGTGGGTTTTATAACCCCTTCCTGGGGCGGCCAGCGGAATCGACGGAACCTCTGTGCAATATCGACACAACGCAGATTTATAAAACCTCCCGCCTCGTCTCCAATTTAACCGGGATGTTGGTGCAGCCGAATAAGGCGATCGTCGGGGCCAATGCCTTTGCCCATGAATCGGGGATTCATCAGGATGGCGTGTTAAAACACCGCCTCACCTATGAAATTATGGATGCAAAATCCATCGGCTTAACCAAAAATCTGATTGTGTTAGGCAAACATTCCGGCCGCCATGCCTTCCGCGATCGCCTCCAAACCCTGGGCTATGACCTTTCCGAAACGGATTTGAATAAAGCCTTTCTGCGGTTTAAGGATTTAGCCGATAAGAAAAAGGAAATTGGCGATCTGGATTTAGAGGCGATCGTTAATGATGAAACCCAGCATGTCCCGGAACTGTTCCATTTAGAATTGGTGCAGGTTTCCTGTGGCGATCGCGCCCGCCCCACCGCCACCGTCACGCTCCGCACCCCCCAGGGGGAAGAACTCACCGATGCCGCCATTGGTACGGGGCCAGTGGATGCGGTGTATAAGGCGATTAACCGGGTGGTGAATATTCCCAATGAACTGATCGAATATTCCGTGAAATCCGTCACTGAGGGCATCGATGCCATGGGTGAGGTGACGATCCGTCTCCGCCATGAGGGGCGCACGTTCTCCGGCCATGCCGCCAATACGGATATTATCGTCGCCTCGGCCCGGGCCTACATCAGCGCCCTCAACCGTCTCTCCGCGACGCTGAACCAAACGCAAAACCCCATCCATCCCCAGGCGGCGGCCCTAGCTTAGGGCCGTGGGCGGTCAAGGGGCGATCGCATGACCCTATCCTGAATCAACCACTCAAAAACCCGATTAATATGCTTGGAAATCATGGCATTTTTTGATTTTGAACAGGATTTTGTGGCGGCGTTGCGGTGTATCCCGATGGTAGTCCGGTTTAAATTGGATACCTGCGGGGTGAAGCTGAAGCTAGAACATTGGCATCAATTGAGTTTGGCGGAACGGGAAGCCTTGGTAATGGGGCCCTGTGAAACGGCGGCGGAAATTGCGGCCTATCGGGAGGCGTTGCAAGCCTGCGTGATTCACCACAACGGCGAACCCGCCAAAACCCTTGAAATTGATCCCCATCCCCCTTGGCTAAATGGGGATGAGATTCCCGATGCTGTGGTGGCGCAAGCGGCGAAGTTTAATCTCACCCTTACGATGGCCCAATGGCATCACCTCACACCCTTACAACGATTCGCCCTGCTCAAACTCAGCCGCCCTGGCCATGAAAATCGCAATTTTCGCCCCGCCCTTGGGGAGTTTGGCCTGATCTAGCGATCGCCAGGGGTCGGGCCATTGTGGCCTGCATCGTTGCCCCCAGAGCAAAACGGCTACAGCCTAGGCCATAACCGTTTTGATTGGGGATTAAGTTGGATGGGCAAGGAGAGACTCGAACTCTCATGACCGGGGCCGCCACATTTTGAGTGTGGTGCGTCTACCAATTCCGCCACTTGCCCTTGTTTATTGCTTTGCCACTATAACATCAGATTTAAGCGGAAAGCAAGGGGAAAGGCGGATTTTGAGGGGCGATCGTTTTCCCCGATGCTCGTGCTGATGGCAAGCATTAACCCTTGGGTTCGTACCAACTGGCCCGCCAAGCGGCCTCGGCTTCGGCGATCGCCTTTTCCCGTTGCAGCCCTTGGTATTGTTTGGCCAACTTCTGCAATTGGCCCCGCAATTCCCGAACCTTACTTTGATAGATGGCAACGGTGGGATCGGCAAACTCAATTTCTGCAAGGCGCAACCGTACCGCCGTCACCTGCATCACCCCCTCGGCATCGTCCCCCTGTTCCGATTCAGACTCCACAAGGAGATTGATCAAGTTGGGGGCTTGGCCGATGCTGCCCTCTTCCGCTTGCATGGCTGCTTCGAGGATGGGGGGCGGCAGTTTGCGGTTGAGGATGCCCTGGCGTTGGAGGAGTTGATTGGCTTGGCTGGAAAGGCGATGGAGGAGGGCGGCGATCGCCTCTTCCCGCTGTTGCCACCATTGGGCAAACTCTAAGGGGTTGGTGGGGAATTGGCCCGGCTCCTCTGGCGGTGCTGGTTCCGGGATCTCGACCGGGGGATCTGATGGCAATTCCTGATCGGCAAATTCTGCTTTTTCAGGTTCATCCTCATCATCATCATCATCAAAATTAAGATCGGCTAAATCGGCGGCGATCGCAATAAATTGAATTTCTGCATTGTCTTTCCGTTCCGTCTGCTCCCGTTCCGTTTCCCGCTGTTGGAGCAGTTTTTCCTTGAGCCGTTGCAGTTGTTCCGGCGTGATTGGCAGTTTATCCAAGAGGCGGGAGCCTTTGGGTTTGGGGGGCGGTGCGGTCTCCAGGGGTTGGCTTAAAATATTCTCTAGTTCTGCCGCCGCTGTCTGGCCCAATTGACGAATCCCCTGCTGCAATTTTTCCCGCGCTCCGGGGGAAAGGGCTAAAAATTCCTGGGGATAACTGCGGGTACAAATTTGGTAGGTGACTAACGTTAATTGGTTTTGGGTGGCTTGGCCCAAGGTTGCTAAATATTGTTGATATTGGTTTTGGAACTGACTTTCAAAGGCGGCAAATTGGGTGGCGATCGCCCCTAATTCCTGCTCAACTTTTTGTAATGATTTACTCATGTTGATCTCCAAAAAGATTGCCACAATTCCAAAAACCGGCGATCCCCCCGGCTACGCCGACCCCCTTAATAAGGGGGTTAAATTAATTCCGGAACCCCCCTTGATAAGGGGGGCAGGGGGGATCTAGGCTTGACCGGTTTGAGCAGCCACTTCCGCCGCAAAATCCGTTTCTTTCTTCTCGATGCCTTCCCCTAAAACAAAGCGGCTAAAGCGGCGAACTTCAATTTTTTCACCAATTTGGCCACTGACCTGCTTCACCATTTCATCAACGGTAATGCTTTGATCTTTAACATAGGGTTGATCGAGGAGGGCAATTTCCTTGAGGCGTTTTTCAATGCGACCTTCAATGATTTTCGCCTTAATGGCTTCGGGCTTATTGCCCAAATCATCACGGCTCATTTCGATCGCCTTCTCACTGTCCACAAAGGCTTGGGGAATATCGGCAACTCTGACATATTCCACATTGGGGCAGGCAGCAATCTGCATGGCCACGTTGCGCACCAGTTCTTGAAACTCATCGCGGCGGGCCACAAAGTCCGTTTCACAGTTGACCTCTACCAAAACACCCACCCGGCCCCCGGTGTGGATGTAGCTGCCCACGAGGCCCTCAGCGGCGACGCGGCCGGCTTTTTTCTCTGCGGAAGCAATGCCCTTTTGACGGAGCCAGGCGATCGCCTCTTCTAAATCACCATTGGTTTCATTGAGGGCTTTTTTACAATCCATCATCCCCGCCCCGGTTTGATCCCGGAGTTGTTTCACCTGGGCGGCGGAAATACCGCCAGCGGCCTTCTTGGCTTCAGCCTGAGGAGCTTCTACGGGAGCGGCGGCTTGGGGAGCTTCTACGGGAGTAGCGGCCTTTGCTTCAGCCTTCGGGGCCGCTTTATCGGATTTCTTCGATTTCTTTGCCATGACGTATTTCTAGGGTAAGGGTCTAGGGTTTCATCCCCAAAATAATTGTAAAGGGAAGCGGTTCCGCCCTTGGGGGGGCGATCCATCGCTTCCCTAGGGGTGGGGTTATTCTTCGCTGTCGTCGCCGCTATTCTCGGCAGGGGCTTCGCCTTCAGCCTCCTCCTCATCAAAGTCCTCATCCATGAGGTCTTCATCAAACTCCTCATACTCATCATCGGTGTCCAGTTCACCATGACGACCTTCATAGATCGCATCGGCAAGGCGGCCGACAATCAGCTTGATGGAGCGGATCGCATCATCATTGGCGGGAACGGGAATATCCACCAGATCCGGATCACAGTTGGTATCCAACATCGAAACAATGGGAATCCCCAGTTTTTGACATTCGAGGATGGCGTTATATTCTCGCCGTTGATCGACGATCAGCACAATATCGGGGGGACGGCGCATGTGCTTGATGCCCCCGAGATATTTCTGCAACTTCATCAATTCCCGACGCAGCACCGAGGCTTCTTTTTTGGGGCGGCGATCGAGATTGCCGCTTTCTTCGAGGTGTTCCAGTTCCTTGAGGCGATCGATCCGGGTGCGGATCGTTTCCCAGTTGGTGAGCATCCCCCCTAACCACCGTTGGTTAATGTAGTAGGCCCCACAGCGGGCGGCTTCCTGGGCAATAATGCCAGCGGCTTGGCGTTTGGTGCCGACGAACAGGACTTTTTTGCCTTTTTCGGAGGCGGTGCGCATATAGTCGTAGGCATCCCCCATCAATTGGGCGGTCTGCACCAGGTCGATAATGTGAACCCCATTCCGCGCCGTGTAGATGTAGGGATCCATTTTCGGATTCCAGCGGCGGGTTTGGTGGCCAAAGTGAACGCCAGACTCTAAGAGACTCGCGAGAGAAACAACTGCCATGGTTTATGTATACTCCTTTCGGGTTTATCCTCCATCTGAGCTTGCATCCTGTGGATTACAGAACACCCGAAATCTCAGATGTGCGATTTTTGACAACTTTTCTAGGGTAGCACAGGGGCGAGGTCGAAAACGGTCGGGGCGGGAGAGGTTCGGTTAACTCTATCATCGGATGGAAGTCGCCCCCGGGCAAAGTCGCTAGGATGGACATTGTTCACCCCCTGTTCAGGAGCCACCATGTCCGAAGCAGATTTGCAAACCAACACCCCAGACACCACCACCTCTGAGGTGAGTGCGGAAACGAAGGCTCTTGTGGAAGACAATATGCCCCAAGAGTCCGATGAGATTAAGCATCATGTGATGGCTTTAATTGAGGCGATTAAGAAGCAATCCCAATCCCAGATTGAAACCGCTGGGGATATGACGCGGGAAGTCTATGTCAGTGCGATGCGTCAGGCTCAGGAAACCTTGAAAAATACCGGCCTGCTGTTGGATAACCAACGGGAAACCCTGGATAGTTCGATTTCGAGCTTGGAGGATACCGCTGCCCAAAAATGGGAGGAGATTGTCTCGGATATGCAGAAGTTTGGCGATCGCCTTGACCGCGCCGTCAATACCGCTTGGCAGATCCTCACGGAACCGGAAACCAAACCCACCCCCAGCGAACCCACCACCATCGACATCACCGAAGACAGCGAAGACCCCGCTGCTTAAACCCTAGGGGGATCGCCGCTAATCCAAGGGCCACAACCCCTTGCTGGTTAGCCATTCGCGGTTATACAACTTCGATTGATAGCGGGATCCCCCATCACAAAGGACGGTGGCGATGGTGTGGCCTGGCCCCATTTGCTTTGCCAAAGCATAGGCTGCCCCCACATTAATCCCCACGGAACCCCCCATAAACAGCCCCTCTTTTTCGAGGAGTTGGTAGATCACCCGCAGGCATTCCCGGTCATCAATTTGGATGGCATCATCAATGGGTGCTCCTTCCATATTGCCGGTAATGCGGCCATTGCCGATGCCTTCGGTGATGGAGCTGCCTTCGGGTTGAATCGTCCCGGTTTTCACATAGCTATAGAGGCCGCTGCCCAGGGGATCGGCGACGACGCAGCGGATCGCCGGGTTTTTTTCTTTGAGGAACAGGGCCACCCCCGCATAGGTTCCACCGGTTCCTGTGGCTGCCACCCAGCCATCAATTTTTCCCTCGGTTTGGGCCCACATTTCGGGGCCGGTGGTTTCGTAGTGGGCTTGGCGATTGGCGAGGTTTTCAAATTGATTGGCCCAGATGGCGTTTTCCAGTTCTGCCGCCAGTCGGCCGGAGAGTTTGACGTAATTATTAGGGTCTTTATAGGGAACGGCGGGGACGGTGCGCACTTCTGCACCGAGGGTGCGGAGCATTTCAATTTTTTCGGCGGACTGGGTTTCGGGGATGACGATTAAGCAGCGATAGCCTTTGGCATTGCAGATATGGGCCAAGCCAATGCCGGTGTTGCCTGCTGTGCCTTCTACGACGGTGCCGCCGGGTTTAAGTAGCCCGCGTTTTTCAGCATCTTCGATAATGTAGAGGGCGGCGCGGTCTTTAACGGAGCCACCGGGGTTTAAAAATTCTGCTTTGCCGAGAATTTCGCACCCTGTCGCCTCACTGAAGCTCTGGAGGCGAATCAGGGGCGTGTTCCCGACACTACCGACAAAACCTGCTTTGATATCCATACCTATGTTTCGATAACCTTTGCGTTGTGGTTATTGTACCGGTTTTGGGGCTGGGGTTGGTGGGTGGGGAGGGCGACGGCCTGCGGTGAGTTTTGCGCAGAAGGTGATGAGTTGCAGGGTGGGATGTTGGCAGTGGGTGAGGAGGTGGCTACGAAGGTTGTTTCGCTGTTGTGGGGGGTGTGGGATGGGGTGAGGTGATGCTATAATTTTTTTAAACGATAAATTATTCATTAAAAAGAAAACTATGGCTAGTATTATTCTTCAAGTTGATGAAGATATAAAATCAGCATTTGAACAAGCTAACCCTGAAATTCAGAAACAGTTAGGCGATATTGTTCAATTGTTTTTACGCGAGAAGTTATACAGCAAGAGTTTGACTGAAGTGATGGCAGAGATTTCAAGCAAAGCACAAGAAAGAGGTTTAACGCCGGAAATTTTGCAGGCTATTCTAGCAAATGATCATGGGGAATAGATTTGTTATTGATACTAATGTTTTAGTCAGTGGTTTGCTTTTTAATTCCTCAGTTCCATTTCGAGCGATCGCATTGGCGGAAAAGCAGGGAATCATTTTATATTCTGAAGCGACGTTAAAGGAATTAGAGCAGGTTCTAAATCGTTCCAAGTTTGACAAGTATCTTGCTCAGGACGAAAGACAAGTATTTTTGCTTAAATTTATCGCTTCATCCCAGTTAGTCAGTATTACGGAAAAAATCGCTGTTTGTCGAGATCAAAAGGATAATAAGTTTTTAGAGTTGGCTGTCAGTGGAAATGCCAATCTGATGATTACAGGCGATTTAGATTTATTAGTTTTAAATCCTTTCCAATCTCTAGAAATTCTGACTCCGGAGCAGTTTATTGATAGATTTTCTGAATAAATGGGGGTCAAAAACTAGGGGTTTTGAATACCCAAATCTCCTCTAACCAGGTTTGGATGGCAGATAAGAGGTTGGGGTGATCGGGGGGAAGTTTTTTAATGGCGAGTTTAGGTGTTGGTGGGTGGGGAGGGCGATTTTTCGTTAAATTTGAGTTCGGTTTTTCAGGTATTAACGAGATTTTGTTGACCAAGTTCTAGGGAGATGCCACTGATGCGGTCATCGCCAGGACGATAGGACAAGATTTCGATGCCAATGGGTTCATGGGTATCTCCATCTTTAAACAGGATGATGTCGTTTTCAAGTTCGGTCGCAATTTGATTGGGGCGGGGCGATTGCCAAAAAATGGTTAACAGTTCGGTTTCGGGTTCGTAGAATACTTTTATTTGGGCCATAGTTTTGCTCCGGTTTTTATTGCATCAGTTTGGTAAGCTGTGATCAAGTAACCCTCGACATTTAAACGCCGAGCAACGGCAACAAGCCATCTTTGTGTTTTGATGGTGCGATAAAATAGCAAAACATTAATATCGCGCTGACTTTGGTAAATGGCATCGGGTTGATTAAGGGTTTGCTGAATTTCGGTTTCATAATGGGTAATATCAGGATGTTTGATTAGCAATGTTTGCCAGTAGTTTTCGGTGGTGCGGACTGTAAACCCAAGGGGTGTAGAAACAATGAATTTAGTGATTGGTTCCATCTTTGGAAACTTGGGCTAGGACTTGTTGATAGTTTAGCGGTTTGGGCGGTTTAGAGTTCTGCTAACCAGGTTTCGGCATGCTCGACACCGGCAGCGAAGACCATCCACCCCTGTCGCCCCTCTCCGAGCACACAGACCTCCG